>JBBSKE010000021.1:0-16662 GCA_038256595.1 Tepidiformales bacterium
TGGCGTTGCCGGAGGAGCCGCCCGTCCGGGAAACAACGGCGGAGAAGAGCCCGCCGTCTTCGTTGGCCTGGTAGGTCGCGCTGCTGAACTTGATGATGCCCGGTGATACTGCCTGCTCGACGAGGCGGAACGCACCGCGGCCGTGGGTGAAGGCGACCAGGCTCTGAGTGGCAGCGTTCACCTCGAGGTCGAAGACGGCGACGTTCGGCATGCCATCGGCGGGGGTGAAGTGCGTCCAGCTCGTACCGCCGTTGACCGACTTCCAGACGCCGAAATCCGAGCCGGCATAAATCGCCTGCGAATTCTGGGGGTCTACGACGATAGCATTGAACGGCACGTTCGAAGGTGGGCTGACGTTCGTCCAGGTGGCTGAACCGGAGAGCGCGTTCGTGGTCTTGAAGACGTGTCCGGGGAAACCGGGAGTGCCTTCATCGAAGCCGGAAAGCGTGACATAGAGGACGTTGGCATTCGTCGGGTCGAACGCCAGGTCGGTGATATAGCGACCGGGGACCTGGTTGGAAGGATCGAGATTGACGTACGTGGAGGCGCCGCCGTCCGTCGTGATCGAGATCCAGCCGTTGGTCGAACCAGCTGCCCAGGTATTGCAGGTGCTGACGGATTTCGCGAAAGCGAGGGCCGTCCACGGTGCGAGGGTGGCGCTGAAGGAGCCGCTTCCCGTTGCCGCCCAGTTGACTCCGGCTGCGGTCGCTGCGCTGAACATGTTCGTTGTCTTGTAGACGGTCGAACTGCCTGCGATAAGGATGTTCTGATTTGTGGGGCACTGCTCGACTTTGCCGATGAAGGGTTTGGTGCCTCCGAGCCCGGTATCCGCGGGAAAACTATTGACGCCGGCATCCGTCGTCCGGCGAATATTCAGGTTTTGGGACGAAGACATCCAGGTCGTGTTCGGAGAAGTCGTGGAATATGCGGAGGAGCTTCCGTCGCCGCCACCGACGAGTGTCCAGACACCGGACGTTGTGCGACGGTCGGTGCCATTGTCCTGCGCGCCGCCGAGCATCTGCTCGGGGTCGGTCGGGTGGAGTGCGCCATCGTAGAACTGCTGGCCGGAGAGTGGCGCGGTGTTGTGATTGTTGCGAGTTGTTCCGCCGCCCGTGAGGCTCCAGATGCCACCGTCGCTGCCCACAAGGAGACGGCTGCCGGCCCAGGCGAAGGCGTGGATGTCGGCATGGATCCCATTTGCGAGGTTGTTGTTGTAGCCGGAGACATCGGACCAGGTGGCGCCGTTGTACTTGTAAACGTTGAGCCCGCCCGCGTAGAGCGTGTTCGCATTCGTTGGGTCGACGGAGATGACCATGTCGTACCAGCACTGGTTGCCGGCGCTGGCGTAGGGGGCGTTCCAACCGCAGAAGCCGAGGCTGCCGGCGTTCACCCCGGCTCCTGGGGCGCTCCCGGAGGCATCGATCTGCGTCCACGTGGGGGTCGCAGCGAAGGCATTATCGGTCCGCCAGAGCCCGAGCAGAGCGCCATCGAACGCTCCGGCCGGGCTGTCGAAATCGTTCGAGATGGTGACGTACATGGTCGAGGGCGCGGATGGCGCAAATGCGACCTTCATCACTCCCACGTTGCCGGTCCCGTCCCATGGCCCGGCAACAGAAGTCCAGGCGGTTCCCCCGGTCGTGGAACGGTAGAGTCCTCGAACGGCGGTGGAACCAGACCAGCCAATCCCGGCGTACATGTTCGCGAATGTCCCGGGCTGGGACTGGACATCGGCGCCGAAGATGCGGTTCGTCCCCGAGAAAAGTGTCTGCGTCCACGATGTCCCGCCGTTGGTCGTCCGGAAGAGACCGGTGTTGGGAATGGTGGCCGGGAATCCTCCGTTGAGGCCTGTCCGGGCAATCGTAGAAGAGGCCACGGCGATATCCGGGTTCGACGGATCGATGACGATCGACGAGAACGCGGCGCCCGAGAACTCGGTGCTCGCGTGCAGCGTCCAGCTTGAACCGCCGTCTGTTGATTTGAAAAGGCCGAGGCCGGCGTAGCTATCGCCGGAGAGGTTCGGTTCCCCGGTGCCGACATAGATGATCTGGGGATTGCTGGGGGCGATGGCGATCGCGCCGACGGTGAGCGTCGCCGCCGCCGAGTTCAGGGATTGCCAACTGGCGCCAGCGTTCGTCGTCTCCCAGAGACCACCATTTGCGAAGCCCAGCAGCCAGCGGCTGGCATTCGACGGGTCTGCCGCGAGGGCCGTGACGCGCCCCGTCATGGGTGCGGTATGGATGGTAGTGCCGACCTGCCCCTGGGACATCGGCGATGGCCCGACCGACTCCCAGGCATCGCCGGCGAGGCTCGGCGAGAGCGAGGCGGCGCCCTGCTGAGCGTCGAACGCCATAATGGCGTTGTAGCCTTCGAGCACCGCTTCCGGCGGGATGTCTTCGAGCGGGTAGGCGCGCTGTTGCCAGAACGTGAGACCACGCTGGATGAGGCCGCGCTGGATGAGGGCGTCGGGCAGGTCCCAGGTCGGAAGAGGGTCGCCTGGTTCGGGGGTTGCGGGGCAGGCCGGCAGCGATGGTCCTTCGAGGCAGAGGGTGACGGTGGCAGAGTTCTCGGCGGTGTTGCGCTGGCCGTTTGCCAGTTGCACTTCGACGGAGGGCTGGACGGGGAGGTTCACGTTGACCGTGCCGTTCACGAGCGTGGACTCCCAGGCGAGCGCCGCGTTCTGGCCGCCGCCAGCCTGGAGGGTGCCCGTGTAGGACATGTTCAGGACGAGATAGCCGCCGCCGCTGCTCGCGAAGCTCGTGACTTCGACGTAGTAGGTGGTCGCGGCGAGCAACGGGACGTTCGCCAGCGTCGATGAGAGGTTGCCGCCGCCGGCATCGTCGTTGCAGGCCACCTCCACGAGGGAGGAGCTATCCAGGCGGAAGAGCATGAGCTGCGTATCTTCATCGAAGATGCTCGCTGGGTAATCCGTGCCGTCGGTGGAGGCGGAGAACTGGCCGGCGGCGTTGGTCGTGAATTTCCACCAGGCGCTGGCCGAATGCTGGCCGCCGGCAATCGCGCAGCTGGGGATTGGGTCGCCAATTTCGGTCGTGAAGTTGCTGGTTACCTGCCGTTGGAGCGTTGGGAACGCGGTGACCGTGAAGGCGTTCGCGCGATTATCGTTCGATGGGCTGAAGGCGGTGCAGTTCGAACCGGCGCTCACGAGGGCGGCGCAGAGGTCCAGGCGGCGCTTCGAGACCGAGTTGCGGGGGTCGATGATGACCGGGCCGGAGCCGGTGAGGGAGGCCTGGCGCTGGGTGACCGACTGCGTTGGCGCTGCCGCGGCGAGGACTGCGACCGCGCCGGCGACGTGGGGAGCGGCCTGCGAGGTGCCACCCAGCAGGATTCCGGCGGCGTTCGAACGCGCACCCGGCGCGAGCATGCCAAGATTCGCGCCAGACTGGGAGAAGCAGGTGACCTGGTCGGCGGTGGTGCTGACTTCTGCTGTGGCGCCGGGGCACGCGGACCAGCTCGGCAGGGGCGAGAGAACGGAGTCGTAGACAGCGCCGACGGAGAGCGCGCCGGCTGTGCAGGCCGGGGTCGAGAGGCCGCCCTGGAACGTGCCGCTCTGCGAGGCCGAGTTGCCTGAGGAGACGACCGGGATAATCCCTGCGGCGCGCAGGCTCGCGAATACTGTCGTGTAGCCGGAGGCGCAGGCGGTCAGGTGATAGGCCGTGGTGCCGAGGCTGAGGTTGACGGTGCGGATGTTGTAGGTCGCCTGGTTCGTAATCGTGAAGTTCAGCGCGGCGATCACATCGGCGTCGCTGGCGTTGTTGCCGATGAAGACATCCAGGCCGAGGATCTTCGCCCCGGGAGCGACCGCGGAGGCGATGCCCGAGACGTTCGTGCCGTGGCCGTTTGCGTCGCGCGCATTGTCTTCGACGGCGAAATCCTGAACGTACTGGACGCGGCAGGTGGAGGCGGGGGTGTTCACCGCGGTGCAGCCGAAATGTGGCCGGAGGTAGTCCACTCCCGTATCGATGACGGCGATCGCGGTCCCAGCGCCCGTCCGGCCGGCGAGTTGGGCGAGGGGCTGCTGGATCAGGGGCAGGCTCTCGGCCACCTGGACGGTGTAGGTGCGGTTCGGGAGGATGCTGCGGACGGCCGGGTCGGAGGCGGCGGCGGCGAGCGCGGCGGCGTCTGCGAAGCGCACATGCTGGACGGCAAGGTTGTCGTATTCGGTGAGGACGGTCATCTTGTCGGCGGTCGAGATGCGGACCCGGTCCTTGGCCGCCCGAAAGCCGCGGGCCTTGAGATCGAGGATGTCCTTGTCGTCTTCCTGGATGCCGCGGCGGCGTTTTTCCGCCTCGGCGGGCCCGGTGACGCTGGAATCGTCGTACTGGATGATCGCCTCGACGGATTCGCCGTTGGCGGCCTGGGAAGCAAGCGTGGGGTCGAGAATCCCGGCTTCGACGACGGCGGCGAGGGTCGATTCGCCATCCTGGCCGCGGGCCACGCTGCGGGGCAGCGCGAACGCCACGGAAATGAGCACGAGGACGCCAATGAGCACCGGGGCTCGAACGCCGCCCCGGCTCGGACTTGCACCAGCAAACACGGCCACTCCATCGCGCCGGGCGCGCAGATGCACATGCGCCTAACCGGGGGCGAGCCGGCGCGAGCAAACTCTAGCAGGTTTAGGCGGGGTCAACGTAGAGGATTTACCGACGAATCGTCGTGTCCGGGTTGCGGCGGTGTTATGGCGAGTGCTCGAACGGGCGCTGCGGTTAGAATCGGGGGAACCTTGGCCGATTCGAGGAATGCAGATGACCGACGACGCGCACCACCCCACTTCGATGGCCGACCTGTTCGAACGCGTGCATTCCTCTCGCGCGGCGCTGGAATCGCGGATTGAGGAGCTTGGCGAAGCCGGTTTCGAATCCGCAATGGCGAACGGCTGGACGTTGCGGACGCACATGGTCCACCTCGCGGCCTGGGAGGCGAGCCTCGCTGGGATCCTGCGCCAGGAGCGGCGGGGCCCGGCGATGGGGCTCGAACCGGCGCTTTTCGATGGTGATTGGCAGGTCGATGCGATCAACGAGGCGCTCATCGAACGCCATAAGGAGCTCAGCGAGGAAGAGGTGCGTACCTGGTTCGCGCGGGCCCACGAAGAGACGCTCGCGATGCTGCAGACGCTCATAGATTCGGACCTGCAGCGGCCGTTCAACAGCTACCAGTCCTTCCCGGGCGCCCCGGACGATGCCGCGATCGTGAAATGGATCGCGGGCGACACCTACGAGCATTTCGAGGAGCACCTCGCCCTGCTCCAGGCGCCGGCGGCAGTCGCGGATTAGTGGGTCTTGCGGATTCGACGTCTCTGCTGGCGTCGCGGCAGGGATAAGGGTGGTCGATACGGTTACGCAGGGGTTGCAGAGGTACGTTTCTAACCCACGACCGCCGAAGTTCTCCATAAGAGATATGATGCTGCGGCAGATTTGTGCCCTGGCAGTTTCATGGAAGGCCGTACGTGACCAGAACTTCTTCCCGGCGAACCAGGGCGCTTTCCGTCATCGGCGCGCTCCTGGTTGCCCTGATTGCGCTCCGTTCGAGCAGCGCAGAGAGCCGCGCCGCCTTCATCGAATCGGACGCCCCGGTAGCCATCGCCGCTGCAGAGCAATTCGTCGACCCGAGCGAACTGAAGTTCCCGCCCGCGACCGGGCCCGGCGGCATCAATCCCAACCTCGAATCCATGGAAGGTTCGACCTTCGAATGCATGTACTCCCCCGAATTAAATGCGGCCTACGTCCCCTCACCTGAATCGCGACTGGGCGAAGACTTCGCGAACCAGCTGATGTCCGTGACCGACATCGAAATCACGTACATCGGTACCTGGCCGGCGGAAGCACAGGCCGCCTTCGAACGCGCCGTCACCACCTGGGAGAACATGGTTTCGACCACCGCGCCGATCACGATGACCGCGACCTGGGCCGACCTTGGCTCAGGCGGCATCCTCGGCTCGGGCGGGCCGTGGATCTACCAGGACTTTCCGAACGCGCCTCTTGCCGACACCTGGTACCCCGGAGCGCTCGCGAACGCGCTCTGCGGCTGCGATGTCGACCCCGGCCAGTACGAATTCCGCGTGACGATGAACTCGGGATTCGCCTCCTGGTGGTACGGCGAAGGGCCCGCGCCACTGAACAAGGTGGACTTCCAGACGACGGCGATGCACGAACTGACGCACGGCATGGGCTTTGCGGGCACGGCTCGCGTCACCAATTTGCTTGGGACGCACGGCAGCTCCGGCTACCCGGCGGCCTACGACCGCTTCACTGAAGACACGAACGGCGCCCCGATCCTCTCGTATACGAGCGGCACGACGGCGCTCGCGGGTGTCCTCCAGAGCAACGGGGTCTATTTCGATGGCCCGAACACGCGCACGGCGAACGGCGGCAACCGCGCGGCGCTTTACGCGCCGACCACCTGGTCGCAGGGCAGCAGCTACAGCCACCTCGGCAACTCCTTCGACAACACGGCCGACGCGCTCATCACCTATGCCCTCAGCTATGGCGAAACCCTGCGCGACCTGGGCCCGGTGACGAAGGGCATATTTATGGATATTGGCTGGCCCTTCGCCGCCTCCACGGGGACGGTCCAGTACGGCTCTTCCTCTGTTGGCGTCCTCGAAAATGTGGCCGGCGGCAACGTCAACGTTCCTGTGACGCGCAGCGGTGGCAGCGCCGGGGCAGCCTCGGCGACCTGTACCGTGACCGGCGGAACCGCCACCAGCGGCAGCGATTTCAGCCTTTCGACCTCGGCGGTCTCCTGGAGCGACGGCGAATCGGGCACGAAGAACTGCGTCCTCGCGATTACGAACGATTCGGCTTACGAAGTGGACGAGACGGTGACGATGGGCCTTTCGAGCATCACCGGGGCGAGCGCAGGCACACCATCGACGACGACCGTCACGATCGATTCCGAAGATGCGGCCGTGAGCGGCACGCTGCAGTTCAGCGCATCGACGTTCAACGTCACTGAAGGCACGGCGACCCTGAACGTGAGCGTCACCCGGACCGGCGGCACGGACGGCGCAGCCTCGGCCACCTGCTCGGTGAACCCAACCGGCACGACCGCCACTGGCAGCGATTACACCCTTTCGACGAGCGCGGTCTCCTGGGCTGCGGGTAATTCGGACACAAAAAACTGCGTGATGACAATCACGAACGACGCCACTTACGAACTCGCGGAGACGGTGGTGCTCACGCTCGGTTCGATCACTGGCGCGAGTGCGGGTTCGCCCACGACGACGACCGTGACCATCCAGAGCGATGATGCGGCCGCCAGCGGGAACCTCCAGTTCGCCTCCGCGACCTACGCAGCGACCGAGGGCACAACGACGACGGTGAACATCGGCGTGACGCGCACGGGCGGCAGCGACGGTTCGGCCAGCGCCACCTGCAGCATCTCGGGCACGAGCACGGCGACGCTGACCTCCGACTACACGGTCACCACGAGTGCGGTTTCGTGGACGAGCGGCGAATCGACGACGAAGAACTGCGTCCTCGGCATCGTCAACGACACCGCCTACGAGGTCCCCGAGACGGTGGTCGTGAACCTCACGAGCGTGAGCGGCGCGGGCGCTGGTTCGCCCGCGGCGACGACCCTGACGATCACGAGCAACGATGCGGCCGTCACCGGCTCGATTCGCTACGCGGCTTCGACCGGCACGACCTCGGAAGCGGACGGCACCTACAACGTTGCGGTCACGCGCACCGGCGGCTCCGATGGCGCCGCCAGCGCGACCTGCAGCCAGCCCGGCGGCGGCACCGCGACCAACACGACCGACTACAGCCTCACCACGAACGCGGTTTCCTGGGCGAACGGCGAAAGCGGCACGAAGAACTGTATCCTCGCGCTCGTCAACGACTCCCTCTTCGAAGCGAGCGAGACGGTGATTCTCGGCCTCTCCGGTGTCTCGGGGGCGACGCTGGGTTCGCCTTCGAGCATGACGGTCACGATCACCTCCGACGACGCGAGCGCGCCCGGCAGCCTCCAATTCAGCACCTCCTCCTATTCGGCGAGCGAAGCAGCGGCGACGTTGAGCATCCCGGTCACGCGCACTGGCGGCAGCGATGGCGCGGTCACAGCGACCTGCTCAGTCACCCCCGGCGGCACCGCCACGACCACGGCCGATTATTCGCTTTCGACGAGCACGGTTTCGTGGGCGAACGGCGACTCTACGGCCAAGAACTGCGTGATCACGATCGTCGCCGATGCGAGCGTCGAGGCGAACGAGACGGTCTTCCTGTCGCTCGGTTCGCCTACGGGCGGCGCGAGCATCGGCAGCCAGTCGATGGCGACGGCGACGATCATGAACGACGACAACGCCGGGGTCATCCAGTTCACGAGCGCGACATTCGGGCCGTTCAGCGAAGGTGCCGGCACGGTCAGCTTTACGCTTTCGCGCACCGGCGGCACGAGCGGCACAACGGGCGCAACCTGCTCGGTCGACAACAGCAGCACAGCGACCAGCGGCAGCGACTTCACCCTCGGCACCTCCGTGGTGACCTGGACGAACGGCGACAGCGCCAACAAGTCCTGCACGGTCTCCATCACGAACGACGTGAACCAGGAGAGCGCCGAGACCATCGTCCTCGCGGTCGCGGTGACCTCCGGGCAGGCGACGGTGGGCGCGCAGAGCACGGCTTCGGGCGCGATTACGGACAACGACAACGCGGGCGTGGTGCAGTTCACGAGCGCGAACCACTCGGTCTCGGAGGCTGGCGGCGCCTACGACATCGCGGTCGCGCGCACGGTGGGCACGAGCGGCGCAGTCAGCGTCACTTGCGCGGTTTCGGGCACGAGCACGGCCTCCGGCAGCGATTACACGGCTTCGAACATGACCCTGACCTGGGCGAACGGCGAAAGCGGCACGAAGGCCTGCCGGGTCACGCCCACGAACGAATCGACGGTCGAAGGCGACGAAACGGTTGTTCTCGTGCTCCAGGGCGCGACCGGCGGGGTCACGATCGGCGCACTGGCGACGTCGACGCTGCTGATCACGAACGACGACAGCGCCGGCACGATTCAACTCACTGGCCCGAGCTTCGCCGTGGCCGAGGGCGGCACCTTCGTCGATATCACGGCGACGCGCACCGGCGGCACCTCTGGCGCGGCCTCGGCGACCTGCCAGGCGACGAACGTTTCGACCACGAACGGTGACTATTCGCTTTCGAACGCGACCCTTAGCTGGGCTGACGGCGAAAGCGGCACGAAAGCCTGCCGAATCACGCCGGTCGAAGATTCTCTGGTCGAAGCGAACGAAACGCTCACGGTCACCCTGACGAGCATCACCGGCGCGGCCGCTGGCACTCCGCTGGCCGCCACGGTCACCATTTCGAACGACGACGCCTCGGGCACGCTCCAGTTCACCGCCGCGACCTTCGGGTCTGTGGTCGAGGGCAACACGCTGAGCTTCACGGTCTCGCGGACTGGCGGCACGAGTGGCGCCGTCTCCGCGACCTGCGTGGTTTCGGGCAGCACGACTGCGACCCTGACCACTGACTTCGCCCTCTCGAGCGCAACGGTGAGTTGGGCGAACGGCGAATCCGGGAATCGCACCTGCAGCGTCACGACCGTGAACGACGTGCTCGTCGAATCGAGCGAGACAGTTGCTCTCGCGCTCCAGGATGTGACTGGCGGCGCCACAATCGGCACCCCGGCGGCGGCTTCGGCCACGATTACAGACGACGACAATGCGGGCACCATCGCCTTCACCACAGCAGCGCTCGGGTCGGTTGGCGAAGCTGCTGGCAGTGTGGACGTGACGGTTCGGCGCACGGGCGGCAGCAGCGGCGCAGTCAGCGCGACCTGCTCGGCCGGCAGCGGCGGCACGGCAGCCTCCCCGGCCGACTTCGGCATCGATTCCGCGACCGTGAGCTGGGCGAACGGCGAAACCGGCGACCGCACCTGCAGCGTGACCATCATCGATGACTCTTCGGTCGAGCCGACGGAGACGGTTTCCCTGCAACTCGGCGGCCTCACGGGCCAGGCGAACCTCGGTTCGCCGTCGAGCGCGACCCTGAGCATCACCGACAACGACAACGCCGGCATCCTGCAGTTCACGACCGCGAGCTTCAGCGTCAGCGAATCCGGGCCCGCGGCCGAGGTGCTGGTTTCGCGCACGGGCGGCACCAGCGGCGCTGTTGGCGTGACCTGCGAGTTCGTGCCTGGCGGCACGGCCAGCTCGAACGACTACACCCTCTCGAATCTCACGCTCAGCTGGGCGGACGGCGAGAGTGGCACAAAGGCCTGCCTTGTGACTCCGGCGAACGATGCAACCGCCGAGCCGGACGAGTCGCTCATCCTCCAGATCGTCTCGGCGACGGGTGGCGTGGCCCTCGGCAACCCGCAGGCGGCGGCTGTCATTATCCTGAATGACGATTCCTCGGGGACGCTCGCGTTCACCGCGGCGAACTTCTCGGGCAGCGAATCGGGCGCGATTATCCTCACGATTTCGCGCAGTGGTGGCAGCCAGGGCACGGTCTTCGCGGCCTGCAGCGTCACCGGCGGCACCGCGCAGGCGGGCGACTACGTCCTCAGCGGCACGCCCACCTGGGCCGACGGCGATGTCTCGAATAAGACCTGCGTGCTTACGCCGGTCGATGATGCGGACATCGAGAGTGCCGAAACGGTCGTCGTCTCGCTGCTCGGGCCGACGGGCGGGGCGGCAATCAGCGGCAGTCTCGGCAGCACTACGGTGACGATTGGCGACAATGACTCGCAGCCGGGAGAGATCGAATTTGCCGAGCCGATTCCGAGTGGCACGAGTGGCGAACCGCTCGCGGCAGAGGTGGTCATCGCCCTGCTCGACGCCGAGGGCGAACCGCTCACCGGGAGCGACGCCGTCGTCAGTCTGTCGCTGGTGATCGGGCTGCTGAGCGGCCATTCTGCGACGCTGGAGTGCGAGGGTGGCACCTCGGTCGCGGCAGTGAACGGCGTTGCGACCTTCAACGGCTGCCGGGTCGAGATCCCTGGCGGTTCGCTCAATGTTCGCATCCAGGCGACGGTCAACGGCGTCCTGCAGACGGTCAGCGAGCCATTCGACGTCCTCGACACCGCCCGCGACGCAACCTGTGATGGCCAGGTCGATGGCCGCGACGCACTGGCCGTGATGCGCGCGCTCGCCGGGTTCGAAGATGGCCTGCTGCCCACGGGGCCGTGTTCGGGCAACTTCAACGGCAACAGAGGCCTGGATGTGCTGGATGTGCGGTTGATGCGGGCGTTTGCTGCGGGGTTGGAGTAGGGGCGGACCAATCTCGATGGAGGTGGATACCCTGGAAACCAACAGTTAATGCTGTTTGTACTACTGATCACTTACATTGAAACGGTTCCGGTCGGGCGAACATGATTCTCGGCGTTGACCCCAGAATTCTGCGAGAGTCTTCCATCTCGCCAGGTCGAGAGTTAAGCCCCACCGATTGCACCAGGAAAACTGATGACCACACACACACCATCACGAAAGCGACGTACTCAGACCCCTGACGGCTCCTTGCGACAACCCCCGGGTGGACGGTCGCAGGCACCCGGGACCGTCACCATCGCGCGCTCACGCCAGAGCCGTCTTGGTCGGTTTTTGGATGTCGCAGCTAGCGGCGGGATGGCCTTGGTCCTGCGCCCGAGTTCACCGAAGTCCGACAATCGGTAGTTGGGAACAGCCGAGCTCTACGTGTGGGGTTCGCTTGGCGGGTTCGCGGCATACATTCTCATTTTCGTGATCCCGGCACTCAGAGCGTTGTCCGAAGGTGCAAGACCGTAGCTCGAAGTTTGGCGCGTCTTGCTGATCGTCGTCATCGCGACGCTCTATACCTTCGTCGGCGGAATCGCTGCGTTGCTCGTTGGGAATGCTTTAACAACGCCGGGTCAGGCGATCGCCATTGGCGTGGGAGGGGAATTCGCACTTAAGGCGTTACTAACCGGTTTGCGCGATACACAGGCTGACCGCCGTTACCCGAGTTGAGCGCGAAGAGTCCCCTCCCAGGCACTCCCCTCGCCCTCCCCCTTGCGCCATCTGCTACGATAGTTATGAACGTTGCGCGAGCAGCGTATCCCTCCTATCGAGGAGTACCCCACCTCTTGGCCTTTTCGGACAAGCAAATTATCTGCAGGGATTGCAGCAAGCCGTTCGTCTTCACGGGTGGTGAGCAAGAGTTCTACGCAAACAAGGGGCTCATGAATGAGCCGACCCGGTGTCCTTCGTGCCGCACAGCCCGCCGGGCCACCCAGAGCACGTTGCAGCAGGACGACGGCTACGTCCGCTACGGGAATTTCGCCAGCTTCGGCGGCAAGACCCCGCGCCAGATGCACCCAGCCCAGTGCGCGACCTGCGACCAGATGACTGAAGTGCCCTTCGTCCCCCGTGGCGACCGGCCGGTCTACTGCAGCAACTGCTACAACAAGATCAAGACCCCGGTCCCTGGCGGTGCCCCCGAAAGGGCAAGCGAACCGGCGTTCTAATTCCCACAACTCCATACTCCGGCACCCCCGGGACCCAAACGCGATGAGTGACATGCGCTTCGTGCAGTTTAGCCGCATCTACGGCGTGGAGCCTTCGGACGAACTCGAAGCCCGCGCACTGGTGAGTGGCGACGCTGTGCGCCTCGCCGACGCCCTCTTTGCCGAGGCTGCGGATAGCGACGATGTCACTGGCGCGGCCTCTGCGCGCGTCTACCTCGAGGGGCGATTGGGCGAACTCGGCGCGCTGGTGGAGCCGGATGCGGCGGCGCTGGTGCGTGCGCGGTTCGAGGCTCGGCTGCGGGCGTGGGAGTAGAGACTTTGGCTGTTGGCATGATGTTTGGGACTCGATCAGTTGACGGTCGAGGGCAATGATTTATCTATAGGAAAGCGGAGGTGGTGGGATGGCGGACACCGAGATGGAGACCTGGGAGCTCTGGTATCCGGGTTCTGGGGCGACGGGGTTGCTCGTGGCCCGGGCGCGAATCGACCCGGCGGAGGTTGTGTGGGTCCATGCGGCGCCGGAAGTGATGTCTGTCACGGTGCGCAATGCGGACGATGTGCGGGTCGCGAAGGGTTCGTCGCTGGAACGGGAAGGCAAGCGCTACCCGATGACGCGGCTCTTGCGCGAGGGCACCGAGATTCGCCGCGAGGACCGCTGGCCGAACGATTCGGACCTCGGCGCGACAGTGATTCTGCCTGGCGGCGAGGCGGCCATCCTGCTCGGCTGGTGGAACGCGGACGACGAGAGCGAGTGGCGCTGGCAGGTCGAGTTCTACAACAAGGCGTAGCGGCGAGGGGCTGTTGGTCTTTGGCTCCTGGCAGTTGGCGTGAAGCTCGGTGAGACCTTGCAGGCTTTGTTCGTTTGCGATGACAATGCGAGCCGCCGCGACATGCTGCGATGGGTGGGGCGCGGTGCAGGTGAGATGGTAGGGTTACTACGTTGAGGTGCCCCCATGACTGATTCCCAATCGCAGAATTCTTCGCCGCGGCCGGCCATCCTGGAGCGCGCGACACTTGCGCGGCTGCCGTGGGTGGCGCTGCTGGGCGTGCTTGCGCTGTTCCTTGCGGCCTGCAGCGGCGGCGACGGCGACAGGGTCGCTCTCGACACGAAGCAGGTCGACCTCAAGGAAGTGAACGACTCCGGCTTCACCGGCGAGGTGCTGCTGACCTCGGTGGGCGACAATCGCACGGTCGTGGTGGTTGGGCTGGGTCGCAACGGCACGGCCGAGGGCGACTTCCCGGCCGCGATCCACGAAGGCACGTGTCCCGGACTCGCTGGCAACGAAGTGTTCGCGCTGGAGCCGCTGCGGTCGGGGTTCCTCTCGCAGGAGATCTCAGCCTCGATGGACGTGCTGGGCGAGCGCGACCATGCACTGATCGTCTTCCAATCGGGCGAACGTTCGGTTTACATCGCCTGCGCGGACCTGCCGTAAAAATGGTCGACCGGGGCAAGCCGAGAAATTAGCGGCTGAGCTGGCTCCTGGCGACGAATTTGCGCGCGGATTCGCCCACGAGGCCGATGAGCTGGGCGTCGCCGAGGGATTTGGCGGCGGTCATGAGGTTCTCGAGCACGCCCCGGGCCGTATCGAGGCGCCCGAGTTCGGTGAGGCAGTCGGCGTACAGCGCGCTGGTATAGAGCGCCTGTTTCGCGTCGCCGGCGTCGTGCCAGCGGTCGCTGGAGCGCTTGAGGAACGACAGTGCCTGGTCATATTCGCCGAGGCGCATGTGGCATTCGGCTGCGGCCTGCGTGCTGTGCGCTTCTCCCTCGTTGATGCCGAGGGCCCCGAACGTCCGGGCGGCACTGAGCAGGCTGGTTGCCGCCTTGCCGTATTCGGAGCGTCCCATTGCCATCATGCCGCGGCGGCTCCAGGCGATTGCTTCAGCTTCGGTGCCAGCGCCTTCGAAGATGGCGCTCGATAGTTCCACTTCGGCTGCGCGCCATTCGCCCTGCTCCTCGAAGATCTCCGCGTTCGTCAGCCGGAAGGTGGCCGCCAGTTCACGGTCGCCTGCGGCGAGGGCGGCCATCCTTCCCGGTTCGATAAGGCCGTGCGCTTCATTCCAGCGCGAGGCGTTCATGAGTTCGTTGATGGCGCGAAGAATGGCTCGCGCTTCGTCCGCTTTTGCCTGGCTCATGGGACCACTCCATCGTTTTCCGGAATCCCGGCGTTGGCGGTGGAGTATGCCGCCCGGCGGTGCGGTTGGATAGCCCTCAGCTCAGCCTACTGGCGGCATGGGAAGGCGAAGACTTGAGCCACGGGGCCCTTCGGACCGCTGCCGCCGATATGACGCGGCGAAATCGCGAGTGGTAAACGCGACGTAAATACGGCTGTGCCGGCGCGATTGGGAGTTCGCTGCCCGATACGCGGCCGGGAAAGCGGCGCTGCTAGACTTGGCGTTCTGCTGCTGCGGGAGGTGGTTGTGCGTCGATTGGTGCCGTTGCTTGCTATCGTCCTCATGGTCCAACTGGTGGATGCCGTGCCCCGCGTGCGGGCCGCCAGTGCCACCTTCACGGTCACCATGGCGACTGACCCGCTCGACGACCCAACGACCACCTGCTCGCCCGGGCCGAGTGGGCCCTGCACGCTTCGCCAGGCGATCAATTCGGCGAATGCGAACGGCAATCCGTCGGACCAGGACCTCATCCGGTTCAGTATTCCGGGCGATGGCGCGCACACGATCTCTCTGACCGCGCATCTGCCGCCGATCACGGAATCTGTCCTCATCGACGGGGAAACCGAGCCGAACGCGCAGTGTGCGGCTCCCCGTTCGTTGATGATCGAGATCAGTGGGTCCTTCACCTACACCGGGCTCGTGCTGGACCACGCCCTCACGATCACCGGCACGGCGACCGGTTCAGAGGTGCGAGGGCTCGTCCTGAACTTCAATAACGCTCCGTTCCAATTTGCGGATCAGACGAAAGGGAACGGCCTGACCATCGCGAACGGCACCGGCCACATCGCCGAGTGCCTGCACGTCGGCACGAATGTGGCCGCCACGGAGGGGCGCCAGAACTTTCGCTACGGGATCTCGGTCCTCGCTGCAGCGACAAGCCCGCGCATCGGTGGCGCCACGGCAGCTGAGCGCAACGTCCTTTCGGGCAACTCCTTCAGCGGGATGTACCTGGAAGGGGCGTCCGCGGTGGTCCAGGGGAACTACATCGGCGTGGCGGCCGACGGAGTGACGGAGATTGGCAACTCAAGCGGCGGCATCGATGTCTTCTACGCGGACGGGGCCCTCATCGGGGGCACCGGAGCAGGCGAAGGGAACATCATTTCCGGGAGCGGCGCCACCGGCCACGGCATCTACATCGGCATCGCGACGGACCTGGAGATTCGCGGCAACCACATCGGTATTTCTGCCGACGGAACGGTCGCAGTGCCGAATTCGCGCCACGGGATCTTCGCCCAGGCGGCGTTTTCGAATCAGCCCGTCACTGGTCTCGTGATTTCTGATAATGTCATTTCTGGAAACGATGGCATGGGCATCGACCTCTGGGACGGCGTGCCCGCCGCCAGGATCTTCCGCAACATCATCGGACTCAATGCGGCCGGGACCGCGGCCATTGGGAATGGCCAATGGGGCCTGCGCCTGGCGAGCAGCTTCGAGTCGCCGGTGAACGGCACCGAGATCGGTGTCGAAGGCGGCAATGTCATATCCGGCAATGGTGAGGATGGCATCCGCATCCTCGGGGCGGCCGATGACACGATTATCCAGCAAAACTTCATCGGCTATGCCTCGGACGGCACGACAGAGATTCCGAATGACGGGCACGGCATCTGGTTCTTCGCGACCCTCGAGCAGCGCGGTGGGCTCATTGGCGGCACCGATTCGATAGGTGCCAACCGGATCTACGCGAACGCGAGCGGCCCGGATATTGGCAACGGCATCGTCATCGAACAGACGCAGGGAACGACGGTGCTCGCACCCCGTGGCATCGAGATCGGCGGGAATTCGATCCGTTCGGAAGGCCATGCCATTAACCTCATCAGCTATCCGGGCGAGTTCGGGCAGCCGAACAAGGTCTCGGTCAACGATGCGGTGCCGGATAGCGACAACGGCCCGAACCGGCTCCAGAACCATCCAATCATCGAATCCGCGACCTTTGGCGATGCCCCGGACGTGCTTTTCACGCTCGCGAGCGCGCCGAATACGAGTTACATCCTGCGCTTCTATGCGAGTGCCACCTGCAACGACGATAACGCGCGGCAGGCGGAA
>JBBSKE010000022.1:0-16546 GCA_038256595.1 Tepidiformales bacterium
GCTCATTCCGTAGAGGAACATCGCGCTGGCAAAGGCGCCGAGGAGGATGTACTTGAGGCTCGCCTCGGTGGAGAGCACGTCGCGCTTGAGAAAGCCGACGAGGATGTAGAGGCAGAAGCTCATCAGTTCGAGGGCGATGTAGGCGGTGACCAGCTCGCGGCTGGCAGCCATGAAGACCGCCGCACAGCCGGCTATGAGCATTAGCCCGTAATACTCGGATGCGGTGACGGAGCGATCACGCAAGTAGGTGGCGGATTGCAAGGCGACCACGAAAATGGTGCCGGCGCTGAGAATGCGGAAGAACGACGTGAAATTATCGACCTGGATGAGGCCCTGGAAGCTCTTCGGTTCGTCACCGAGGTAGAAGCAGCTGGCGACGCCCCAGGCGAGGGCCACGAGCGCCGTCAGGTAGGCCAGAAGGTCTTTTCGCACCTTCGGCATGAACAATTCGATGCCGATGATGCCGACCGCGCCGAAAGCGGCGATGTATTCGGGGATAAAGAGGCTGTACTCACGCATGGCTAGACAACCCCCGGGAGATGCGTAACGGAGGCGGCGACGCGGTCCGTGAAGGGCGCCCACCAGACACCCATCGCCACGATTGCGGCGATGAGAGTCAGGCCGGACACCACTTCAAGCGGGCGCAAGTCGCGCAGGTCCTTCCATCTCGGGTTGAAGGGCCCGAAGAAGACGAGACCGAACATCCTGAGCATGTAGGCGGCTGCAAGTGCTGCCGCGAAGATGGCGAGGCCGCCGAAGAGCGGGTAGGAGCGGAAAACTCCGACGAAGATGTGGAATTCGGCGGTGAACCCGGAGAGGCCCGGGAGACCGACGTTCGCAAGGCCGGCGATGGTGTAGAACACCACCCACATCGGCATCACTTTGGCGATGCCGCCGAAATCCTTCAGGTCGCGGGTGTGGGCCTGGTCGTAGAGCGCGCCAATCATGAGGAAGACGAGGGCCGTCATGACGCCGTGGCTGAACATCTGGAGGACGGCGCCGGTGACGCCGATGGAGTTCATGGCAGCGAGGCCCATGAGCACGTAGCCCATGTGGCTGACGGAGCTATAGCCCGAGATGAGCTTGAAGTCGCGCTGGGTGAGGGCCGCCGTGGCGCCGTAGACCGCTCCGATGACGCCGAGGACCATCAGGCCCGGCATCCAGAACTCCGCCCCTTCGGGCAGGAGCTGGATTCCGAGGCGGATGATGCCGAAGGCGCCAAGCTTCATGAGGACGCCAGCGTGGACCATCGAAACAGCGGTCGGCGCGGACATATGGCCGTCTGGCGACCATGTATGGAAGGGCCACATCGCAGCGAGGACGCCACAGCCGACCACAAAAAACGGGAAGAACACCTTCTGAAAGCCGGGGCTGAGGGTGCCATCGCGACCGGCCGCCCAGAGCTGCTCCATATCGAACGTGCCGAGGCCCGCTTCGTTGACCACTGCGAAGATGCCGATCCAGATGAGGACCGAACCGCCGACCAGCATAAGGGTCAGCTTCATCGCGCCGTATTCTTTGCGGGTAGAACCCCAGACACCAATCAACAGGTAGAGCGGAACCACTGCGAGTTCGTAGAAGAAGAAGAAAAAGAAGAGGTCCAGCGAAAAGAACGTGCCGTAGACGCCCGCGAGGAGGACGTTATAGAGGATGAAGAAATCCTTGGGCCGGAAGTCGAGCTTCATGGCGGCAAGGGTGCCGGCGAATGCGACGATGCCGGTGAGGAGCGTCATCAGCGCCGAAATCCCGTCGATTGCGAGATAGAGTGTGACGCCGTCTTCTTTCAGGAAGCTGACATTTTCGATCCAGTCCCAGCGCAGGTGCATCTGGAACTGTTCGACGCTGTCGTTCACCTGGTAGGCGACGAAGATGTAGCACGACAGTCCGAGCATGACGGCGGACGTCAGCAACGCAATGTAGCGGATCAACGTCTTACTGCTTGAGGGCGTCAGGAGGATAAGCAGAGTGGCCACCAGCGGAGCCGCCAGTGTTGCCAGTACCACATACCCCTGACCTTCGTCGAACGTCATCCCTTAGCCCCTCGCCACAAGACCGGCAAGCGCGAGGCCAACCACGCCGAGGGTAATTCCCATGGCGTAGTTCGGCACCTTACCGGTCTGCAGGTATTTGAGAATGGAGCCGGCATAGCCGGTTGCCTGGGCGGAACCATCCACGCCCGTATCGTTCACAACATAGCGGTCGAACCAGCTCACGACATAGCTGAGCGCGAGCACGCCCCGGTCGATGAAGAACTGGTACATCTCATCGAAGTAGAACTTGTTCTTGACCATCTCGTAGACGGCCGGCTGGAAGTTTGCCGCCTTCGTCGAACGGGCGAGGCTGCCCTTCCAGTACATCCATGCACCGATCCAGATGCCCGTCAGCGCAAGGCCCACCGAAGCAGCCGCGAATTCGATGTGGAACGAGTAGCGATGCGGCCCGTGGTGCGGCAGGAAGATGAACTCCGTGATGCCGCCCGGGAACCCGAGCGCCGTACCAACATCGTGGAAGATCACGAAACCGCTGACGACCGCGAGGAACGCCAGGAAGATGAGCGGAAGGGTCATCACGAGCGGAGACTCTTTCGCGTGCTCATAGACGTGAAGATCCCGCGGTTCGCCCAGGAAGGTGCGAATGAACAGCCGCGTTGTGTAGAAAGCGGTGCAGATGGCGGAGAAACCAAGCAGGACCATCGCCCACGCGCCCCACGAGTTGCTGAGCGCGTAGATAATTTCGTCCTTCGACCAGAAGCCGGCGAAGATCGGCACGCCAGCTAGGGCGAGCGAGCCGATGAGGAAGGTAAATGCCGTGATGGGCATCTTCCTCCAGAGGCCTCCGAGTTTGTCCATCTCCTGGTTGTGGTGCGTGCCCAGGATGACCGAGCCGCTGCCGAGGAAGAGGAGCGCCTTGAAGAAGGCGTGGGTCATCAGGTGGAACATCGCGACGGCCGGTTCGCCAGCGCCAAGTGCGATGAACATGAAGCCGAGCTGGCCGACGGTTGAGTAGGCAAGCACCTTCTTTATGTCCGTCTGCGCGAAGGCGATGAACCCTGTGAGCAGGGCCGTTGTCAGGCCGACGATGGTGATGATGAGCATCATCCCTTCGGCGACTTCGAACACCGGCAGCATGCGCGCGGTGAGGTAGACGCCGGCCACGACCATGGTTGCCGCGTGGATGAGGGCGCTGACCGGGGTCGGACCCTCCATCGCGTCCGGCAGCCAGACGTGGAACGGCACCTGGGCACTCTTGCCCATGCAGCCGAGGAACACGCAGAACGAGGCGATGAAGAGCGTCCCGCCGGCGATTTCGCCAGCTTCGGCCGCGTGGATGATCTCCTGGATGTTGAAGGTTCCCGTGGCCTTGTAGAACAGGATGATGCCGATGAGCAGGCCGACATCGCCGATACGGGTGGTGATGAACGCCTTCTTCGACGCCTCGACCGCGCTGCGCTTTTCCCAGTAGAAGCCGATGAGGAAGAACGAACAGGCGCCGACCAGTTCCCAGGCGGCGTAGAGCAGGAGCAGGTTGTCGGCCATCACGAGCATGAGCATCGAGGCGGCGAAGAGTTGCAGCACCGCGAAGAACCAGTAGTAGCGCGGTTCACCCTTCATGTAGCCGATGGAGAAGATGTTCACCATCAGCGCCACGGTGGTGACGACGCCGAACATGAGAATCGTCATCGGGTCGATGTAGATGCCCATGCGGAGGACGAGGTCGCCGACGGTGGACCATTCGATGTCGTTGGTGACCGGCCCAAGGCCGTCGCCTTCGCCCAGGAACTTGGCGAGGATGAAGAAGAAGAGCACGAAAGACGTGCCGATCGAAAGGACGCCGAGGTAGTCTCCCTGCCGCGGAAGGTAGCGGCCGAAGAGGGCGAGCACCAGGAAGAAGCCCGCCGGTACCGCAGCGAGCAGCCAGGCGTGTTCGGTGATCATGCTTTGCGGCGTCCCCTTACCACTTCAGGTTGGCTGCTTCGTCCACGTTAGACGTGGCGCGAAGACGGAACAGGCGGATGACGATAGCGAGCGCGAGCCCGACTTCTGCAGCAGCCACCGTAATGACGAAAATCGCGAAGATGACGCCCGTAATCATCGACTGATCGAGATACGAGGCGAATGCGACGAAGTTCAGGCTGACGGCGTTCAACATCAATTCAACGCTCATCAGGATCATCACGGCACTGCGCCGGGCGAGGACCCCATAGGCCCCTAGCGCGAACACAATGCCGCTCAGGAGAAGGTAGTTTTCGAGAGGAACCATGCGGCTATTCCTCCTCCTGTCGCGCGAGGATGATGGCCCCGATGAGGGCTACCAGCAACAGCACAGAGGCGATCACGAAGGGTGCGCCGAAGTCCTGGAAGAGGCGTAGGCTGATAAGTTCGATAGGCACATTGGAGGGAGGCCCATCGGCCCCCGGGCCCCAGTCGGTGCCAAGTGCAACGCCGATCAGCACCGTCATGAGCCCGCCGCCTACGAGCAGGGCAAATGGCATCTGGGCGCCGTTCACCTTCTCCTTCTCCCCGCCGGCAGCTGTGCGAGTGAGCATCAGCGCGAGCAGGATGAGGACCGTGACGGCGCCGCCGTAGATAAGCAACTGGACCAGCGCGAGGAACTCGACCGTGAGGAAGAGATACATCGCCGCCACGCCCGCGAGGCTCAGGATGAGAAAGATCGCCGAGTGGATGACGGTGCCTGCGAAGACAACGCCAGCCGCGGTCGCGACGATTGCAACCGCGAACACCCACCACGTGATTTCAGTTGCCAACGATCGGTCCTCCCCCCTGGTTTCCGTTTGCCTCGAAGCGCGAACTACGCGCCTGGAGGTACGGTGCCCCCGAGTTCCTTGATGGTCGCCAGGACATCCGCAGGGATGGCCTCGCCGTTTTTCAGTGCTTCTTCCGCCTTGCGTTCTGCACGCATGCGCTTGGCACGGAGTTTCGAAAGCGAGTTCGGTTCACCCTTGCCGCCGACTTCGATGCCGGCAGGCGGACGCCAGCCGCCGCCACCAGCGGCAACAGCGACGCCAACCCCGGCGCCCGCAGCACCAGGAGCGCCACCGCCAGCCCCGGCGAGTGTCGGCCAGATGCTGCCGCCGGGGGCGAGGTCGCTCCCGGTGTCGTACAGCATCTTTGCTGTTTCATCGGGAATGGACTCGCCCTTTTCCGTGAGTTCTTTGAACTGCCGCTCGGCCCGCATGCGGCGCGCGCGAACCTTTTCGGCACTGTTCGGGTCGCCCTTGGGGCCGTCGCCCACACCCGGCGGGAAGCGCATGGAGCCATCTGGCTTCGTGCCCGTGAGGACTTCGGCGACGCCACCGCCGCCGCCACCCGAGCCAGCGAGGCTGGCCCAGATGCTGCCGCCGGGGGCAAGGTCGCTCCCCGTGTCATAGAGCACCTTGGTCATCTCGTCGGGAATGGCTTCGCCCTTGGCGCTGAGTTCCTTGAACTGGCGCTCCGCCCGCATGCGGCGTGCTCGAACCTTTTCCGCACTGTTGGGGTCGCCCTTGGGGCCGTCTCCGACCCCGGGCGGGAAGCGCATGGAACCATCCGGCTGGATCCCCGTGAGGACGATGCCATTGGCTGCACCAGCCCGGCCGCCAGCGGCAGCTCCGCCAGCTGCTTCACCGGCCTTCATGTTGCGATATTTCTCGATTTCGGCGAGCAGTTCGGCCGGGACCGGCTCGCCCGCTGCTTCGAGTTCCTTCTGCTTGCGCTCAGCTCGCATGCGGCGCGCGCGAATCTTGGATTCGGAGAGCACTTCCTCGTCGGCGCCAGCTCCGGCAGCGGCAGCCGCGACCTTCGGGGCGACTTTCGGCGCCTCGACTTCGCGTTCCTTGATGCCGGCGGGCAGGCCCTGGAGGACGCGCTCGGCCTGGGCGGCGATGGCATCGGGGCGGGCGCCGAGCATACGTGGCGCCGGGATCTCCTTGCCTTCGTTGACCGCGACGTTCGCATCGAGGTCGTCCCACGGGTGGAACGGCGCCGGCAAGCGGCCTTCCTTGCTGGGCGAAAGCAGCATCGAGATGTCCTGGTGGAGGTCGCGGCGGTCGAAGGCCGCATGTTCGTGGCCACCCCAGGTGTTGTCCATCACGATGGCTTCGAAGTTGCAGACTTCGACGCAGATATTACAGCGCATGCAGCGGCCGTAATCGATCCAGAATTTGTCGATGATCTTGCGGCGGTTGCTCTCGCCGGTCGCGTACTTCGGATTGTCGTGCATCACCGCGGTCATGCAATCGACCGGGCAGTTGCGGACGCAGACCATGCAGCCCGTGCAGAACGGTTCGTCGTGGTCGAAGTCCCACGTAAGCACGGGGAAGCTCCGCTGGCGGACGGGCAGCGGGTGCTTGTCGTCCGGGTATTCCACGGTCACGGATTTTCGCGACAGGGTGGAGAGCGTCGTGGCGAGTCCTTTAAGGATCCCTTTCATCGATTGTTCTCCTATCGAACCGGCGCAACGGCCTGGCGGTAGGTGCCGACCAGGTTCGTGGTGCGCGGCCGGTTCAGCGCGCGGAAGATGATGAAGGCGATGAGCCCGATGGCCCCGAGGCCGCTGGTGAGGCTGAGCGTCCAGGTCGGCAGGTCGTAGGCGAGGATGAACCCGTTCATCACGAACTGGAGGATGCTCATCGGGAGGAGCACCTTCCAGCAAAAGCTCATGAGCTGGTCGATGCGCAGGCGGGGAACCGTGACGCGCACCCACATGATGAGCAGGATGAAGAGCAGGCTCTTCGTGAGCGTGAGGAAGAGCTGCCAGCCCCAGCCCCATTCTGAGCCGAAGGGGAAAGCCCAGCCGCCGAAGAAGAGGACGCTGCCGAAGATACTGAATCCCCACATGGCGGCATATTCGGAGAGCTGGAACATCGACCAGCGGATGCCTGAGTATTCGACGAAGTAGCCGCCGACGATTTCCGATTCCGCGACCGGGATGTCGAACGGTGCGCGGTGCAGTTCCGAGAGCATCGCCGTGAAGAAGATCAAGAAGGCGAGCGGCTGGAGGAGGATGTACGGGCGGTCGGACTGGAGGGCGGCGATGACGTTCAGGTTGAGCGAACCGAAGTACTCGCGGCCATCGACTGTTCCCTGCGCGACCATGGCCACGCAGATGAGGCTGATGACGAGCGGTATTTCGTAGCTGATCATCTGGGCGGCGGCGCGAACGCCACCGAGGAGTGCGTACTTATTGCCCGAACCGAGGCCCGCCATCATCACGCCGACGATGTTCAGGCCGAGTGCGGCGAATACGAAGAACATGCCCAGGGGCAGGCTGCGAACACCGATTTTTTCGGTGAATGGCAGAGTGAGGAGCACGAGGAAGACCGGGATGAAGGTCAGGTAGGGCGCGAATTCGAACACCCAGCGGTCCGCGTTGCGCGGGCGGATGTCTTCCTTCGTGACCAGCTTGAGCGCGTCGGCGAAGCCCTGCCAGATGCCCTGGGGGCCGGTCCGGGTTGGGCCGAGGCGCTGCTGGAAGCCCGCGATTACCTTGCGTTCGCCCCATGTGAGGTAGACGACCACGATCGTCATCGCGAGGACCACGATGAGGACGCGAATGGCGATGTCTGCCCAGTTCCAGATGTCGAAGATTGGGCCTGCGAAGTTCATTTATCCACCTCGCCGAGAACGATATCGAGCGAGCCGAGGATGATGATGGCGTCGGCGAGGTAGTTGCCGACAATCATCTCCCGGAGCGCCGAGAGGTTGCAGAAGCTGGGCGAGCGGAGCTTCATGCGGTAGGGCTTGTCGCCCCCGCGCGCCATGGCGTAGACCCCGTATTCGCCCTTCGTTCCTTCGGTCGCCATGTAGCATTCGCCGCTGTCGATGCGCAGGTTCTTGGGCAGGTTCGGGTTGAGGATGATACCGGGCTTAATCTGTTCGAGGCACTGCTCGATGATCTTCACGCTCTGGTAGATCTCGGCGATGCGCACGAAGTAGCGGTCGAAGACGTCGCCGGTGTGGCCGATTGGCACTTCGAACTTGAGCCGCGGATAGATGGAGTAGGGTTGGGCCTTGCGCACGTCGTAGGCTAGGCCGGTCGCGCGCAGGCAGGGGCCGGTGAGCCCCCACTCGATGCCCTGCTGCTGGGTCACCGGACTGAGGCCGCGGCAGCGTTCGACGAAGATTTCGTTGCCCGTGAGGAGGCCGTCGAAGTCGTCGAGGCCCTGCTGGATGGAGCCGAGCAGCCAGCGGATGCGCGCTTCGTAGTTCGTCGGCAGGTCCATGGTCAGGCCGCCGATGCGGAAGTAGGTGGGGAACATGCGGTCGCCGGCGACCTCTTCGAAGAAGTCGTAGATGCGTTCGCGTTCGCGCCAGGCATAGATGAAGCTCGTGCCGAAGGAGCCGACATCGGCCCCGAATGCGCCGAGGAAGAGGAAGTGCGAATTGATGCGGGAGAGTTCCATCATCATCACGCGGATGTACTCCGCGCGTTCCGGCACTTCGATCCCGGCGAGCTTTTCGACAGCCATGCAGTAGGCGCCTTCGCAGCACATGCCGGCGAGGTAATCGGTGCGGTCCCACCAGCCCATGGACTGGCGATAGTTGTGGTTTTCGGTGAGCTTTTCGAGGCCGCGATGGAGGTAGCCGATGAATGGCTCGACATCCGTCACGACTTCGCCATCGACCGTGAGCACCATGCGGAACACGCCGTGCGTCGCCGGGTGCTGCGGGCCGATATTGATCGTCATATCGACGGTGTTGAAACCGTCCGAATCGGGAACTGCGATTTTCTCTTCAGGCCAGATGGACATTAGAAATCAAACCCCGGCCGCGTATCTTCAATGCCCTGCAGGATCTCCACTTTTTGCAGTGGGTGCGCCTTCAGGAGCGGGTGAATTCGGAGGTCATCTTCGAGCAGGAGGTTCTTCAGGTTCGGGTGGCCATCGAAGACCAGGCCGACCATCTCGGCGGCTTCGCGCTCATGCCAGTTCGCCGCCGGGTAGATCGAGGTTAGCGACGGGATGTGCGGGTCCCCGGGGGGCGTGAGCACCGAGACCTGCAGCGAGCGGCCGTGCTTGAACGACCAGAAGTTGTACTTCGCGCTCAGGCCCTCTTCGACCATGTCCGTCGCGGTGATGTTGCGCAGGAGGTCGAACTGGAGGTCCTTCTTGCCCTGGAGTTCGCGCACGACCGTGAGCAGGTGCTCCGGCGCGACGGCGATATCCAGCTCGGTCTTCGTTTCCGAAAACTCGAGCGCCACCTGGGGCAGGGCCTTCTTGATATCAGCTGCGAGGTCGTTGCTCATCCGACCATCTTCTTTTCTTCCATGATCTTCTCCTGCAGGCGCAGGAAACCATCGAGGAGCGATTCGGGACGGGGCGGGCAGCCCGGGATGTAGACATCCACCGGGATGATCTTGTCGACGCCCTGGAGGACGCGGTCGTATTCGGTGTAAGGGCCGCCATTGGTCGCGCAGGCGCCCATGGAGATGACATATTTAGGGTTCGGCATCTGCTCGTAAAGGAGCTTGATCGCCGGGACCATCTTCTTCGTGACCGTCCCGGAGACGATCATCACGTCGCTCTGGCGGGGGCTCGGCCAGGGCACGATGCCGAAGCGGTCGAGGTCGTGGTTGGACATGAAGGTGCCCATCATTTCGATGGCGCAGCAGGCGAGACCGAAAGTCATCGGCCAGAGGGAAGACTTGCGGCTCATGGCGACCACGGTATCGAGGCCGGTCTGCATCACCCCCGGGAGGACGATGCGATAGGCGGCGTGCGTCTCCGGCAGGTTAATCGGGCGCATGCGCTCTTCTTCGGCGCCGAAGTCCGGCACGTAGATTGGGACGGTTCCAGCTGGGGCATCGGCCATCAGAATGCACCTCCAGTGGTGGCTGGCGAATCAGACAGGCTGTATGGCGTTAGCGCCATTCGAGCACCCCCCGGCGCCAGGCGTAGACCAGCCCGAGCAGCAGGACGCCGACAAAAGCGAGCATTTCCCAGAAAACCCAGATCGGGAAATCCGCGAACGTGACTGCCCAGGGGAAAATGAACACGGTTTCGACGTCGAAAATGAGGAACAGGATGGCGATGAGGTAATAACGGACGTGGACCTGGGCCCAGCTGCGGCCGATCGGCAACATTCCGCACTCGTAGGAGACGCCCTTGCCGCGTTCGCGGGCGTAAGGCCCGAGCAGCTTGGCGGCGATGAGTGCCGTGAATACGAGGATGAAGCCGGCGATCGTCGCGATCAGCACTGCCGAATACGTATCGTAGAAGCTCATTGGCAAGCCCCTCCGCGGGTCGAAAAAAATGCAGAGACCGTGCGCACTCTAGAGTGTGCCTGGCTCTGCTGTCTACGCGGGCGGCCCGGCCCGCGGGAGTGCCGCGGCGGGTACGCGGCCCGTTTGTGATGTCGAGCACAAAGGTACCCCGCAGAGCACCCATGGGCAAGAGCGCTTTACGCCATGCGAAAGATCCATGACCGTCTCGAAACGCAGCCTTCTCACGGCAGATCGAACACAGAACGCGCCGCGGCACGGTTCCGGCGGGAGCAAATAGCCCTGACGACAATCGCGTGTCAGGCCGGCATTTCGTTGCGCAGCCGGATATTCAGCCAGGTGCGGGCTAGGTGGAGCTGCTCATAGGTCACCGCGTCGCCGAGTGCCTCCTTGAGTGGCCCAATGGCCGTGATCGGCCCTTCGCCAGCCGACTTTCGAATGCGCGCGAGCGTCATGTCGTCGACCCAGCGGGAAATGTCCGTGATCTCCTCGCAGGCGATCAATTCGGCGAGGTGGGAGGCGATGGTGCTCGTCGCGAGGCCACGGGCAGCGGCAATCTCGGCGATATCCTTGCCCTCGCGCTCCAGTTCGAGCGTGCGCATGAGCGAAGCGGTGAGGACGCGGCCGTTTCCTGCGCGCTTGGCCGAATTCGGCAGGCGATTCTCGTGGACGTCGCGGGCGGGCATCGCTGTCTCCCGTTTCGGCGGGGTAGCGGCGCGGCCGAGTGGTTGGGGATTCGCCGGACGGGTGATCGCCATGAAGGCTTCGCCGTAGCGTTCGTATTTCTTCGTGCCGACGCCAGCCACGAGCAGCATTTCGCCCCGGTTGCGGGGCTTGCGGCTGGCCATATCGCGCAGGCTCGCGTCCGAGAAGATGACGTAGGGCGGCACGTTTTCCGAGTCGGCGAGCTGCTTGCGGAGGGCCCGGAGACTCGCGAAGAGGCTGTCATCTTCGTCGCTGGCCACGCGCACGACCGGCGAGGTGCAGGGCCCGCAGTTGCCGCAGGCCTGGGCGTGGTCGGTGTCGCCGAAGTAGTCGAGGATGCGCGCGCGCAGGCAGGTCATCGATTCGCAGTAGCGCTGCATCGCGTCGAGCTTGGAGTAGGCGTGTTCGCGGTGCTCATCGAGGCTGGCCGTGTCGATCTCGGCCTCCATGCCGGGCCGGGTGGCGCGGACCATGTAGCCGAAACGCTGGGCGAGGCCCGAATCCACCAGCACCTGGACGGCGGCGTTCACGCCCTGCTCGTTCTCTTCCTGCATCACCTCGCGGATGTGGACGCGGTCGCCGCGGAACTCGCAGAGCTGGTTGTAGACGCGCACCACCTTCGACGCTTCCGGGTGGGAGCCTTCGATGAAGAACTCGCGCAGGCCACGGTCGCGGGTGGCGTAGTAAAGGACACACTCGGCGGGTTCGCCGTCACGGCCGCCGCGCCCGGCCTCCTGGTAGTACGACTCGAGTTCGCCGGTCATGTCGTGGTGGAGCACGAGGCGCACGTCCGGCTTGTCGATGCCCATGCCGAAGGCGTTCGTGGCGACGATGATGCGGAGGCTGTCGCGGGCGAAGGCGTCCTGAACCTTGATTCGCTGCTCGTCGGAGATGCCGGCGTGGTAGCGGGCGACTCGCAGGCCGTTGCGCTGGAGGAAGTCGGTCAGCTCCTCGACGTTCTTGCGGGTGCCGCAGTAGACGATGGCGGACTCGTTGCCGATGCCGCGCAGCCGCTCGAGGATCCGCTCGGCCTTGTCCTTCTTACTGGAGACGCGAACAACTTCGAAGCGGAGGTTCGGGCGGTCGAAGCCGGCGACGTGGACGACGGGGTCGCGAAGCTGGAGGCGGGCGACGATGTCCTCTCGCACCCGGGGGTCGGCTGTTGCCGTGAGGGCGATAATCGGGATATCGCCGAGGCGTTCGCGAATGTTGCCGAGGTCGCGGTAACTGGGGCGAAAATCGTGGCCCCAGGCAGAGATGCAATGTGCCTCATCGACCGCGAGCAGGCGCAGGGGCGTGGCCTGGAGGGCGGCCATGAAGGCGCCGTCGGCGAAGCGCTCGGGGGCGACGTAGAGCAGCTGGAGGCGGCCATCGCGGGCATCGGCCATGATCGACATTTGCTCGTCGCGGGAGATCGTGGAGTTGACGGCGGCTGCGGCAACGCCCGAGCGGCGGAGTGCATCGACCTGATCCTTCATCAGCGCGAGCAGGGGAGAGACGACGAGCGTGAGGCCTTCGACCACGAGAGCGGGCACCTGGTAGCAGATGCTCTTGCCGCCGCCGGTGGGCATCACGGCGAGGGTATCGCGGCCGCCGAGGATGGCGCCGATGACCTCGGCCTGGCCGGGGCGGAACTGAGAATAGCCGAAGGATTCCGCGAGAATCTCGCGCGCTCGGGCGAGGGATGGTGGAGTCGCGGCCGCTACTGACATTGGGCGATTGTAGAACGTTTGAGCGAATCGCGCGACAGGGAAACTCCCTCGTGATGCCGCGAAGCTACAGAAGCAGGCCGGGCTAGGCGCGGCCGTCAGCGGATCTCGCCGCCCAGTTGCCGGGCACGTTTGCGGAGCAGATCGAACTCTTCGGGTGTCGCGGGACGGCTGGTGATTTTCGCGCCAAAGCCTTCCCAGAGAACCTTCGGCCTAGTCTCTTTTCCCTTCGTCCTTGCGCGGTCCGAGTTGGAAGCTTCTGCCATGCTTGGTCCTTTTGCCGTTCCAAGTGCGTCCTCGGCATGCTGACCGCAGCCGCCGTCGAGCCTCAGTCAGCGAATCTCGCCGCCCATCTGCCGGACCCGGTCGCGCAGGATCTTCATGTCCTCGGGGGTGGCGGGGCCGATGGTGATTTTCCCGCCAAAGCCTTCCCAGAGGACCTTCGGCTTAGTCTCTTCGTTCTTCGTCTTTGCGCGGTCCGAGCTGGAAGCTTCTGCCATGGTGAGTCCCTCTCCTCCTATCGGAAGTCAAAACCGTCGCCCCATGGTGGTCGATGTAACGGCGCTCCAGCACTTCCAGGTGTCCCGTAGCCTAGCGATCCTCGAACGGCAACCCTGCGACCTGGCGGATGCCGAGGCCGAGCGTGGGGTAGGCCTGCATGTTCCAGGCGACCAGGCCGATCGGCAGGCGGGCGCGCATCGCCATCACCACGGGTACGAGGAGGTCGCCGGCGTTCGGCGCAACGAGGCAGGCGCCGACGATTTCGTCGCCCATAAGCTTTCGGAGGCCGGGAACGAAGCGACTCCAGCCCTTGCCCGTGACCAGCCGCAGAAAGCCATCCGTTTCGCCCATCGTGATCGCCCGGTCGACGGCGCTGAGCGGCACTTCCCACGTGCGTACGCCGCGAATCCCGGCCTTGCGCGCCTGGTTAGCCTGAAGGCCCACGGAAGCCACTTCCGGCGAGGTGTAGGTGACGCGCGGGACCACGCGGTCACTCCATCTCTGGAACCGCTTGCCGGCAATAAGGTTCGCGATCATCCGCCCCTGCGCTTCGGCGACGTGCGTGAAAAGGTGGCCCCCGGCGGCGTCCCCCGCGACGAATATGTGCGGCTGCGAGGTGCGGAGCTGGCCATCGAGCACGAATTTGCCGCCCGCGACACGAATCCCGGCGGCGGCGGGGTCGATCGCCTCGATGTTCGGCCGCCGTCCGGTCGCCACGAGGAGCCGTTCGACCTCGACCACGTGCTGGCGGCCCTCGTGGGAGTAACTGACCAGCCTGCCTGTGGCGGTGCGCTCGACGCGCGTCACGTTCGCGCCGGTGCGGACCTCGACGCCCTCGCGACGGAGCACACTGGTCACGACCTCCGAGGCTTTCGGGTCGTCGCGTTCGAGGATGCGCGGCCCGTTGTGCAGGAGCGTCACCTTCGCGCCGAGGCGGCCCATCGCCTGGGCGAATTCGACCCCAATCGGCCCGCCGCCGATGACCCCGAGCGTCTGCGGAAGTTCGTCCCAGCCGAGCGCCTCGACGTTCGTGTCGAACCCGGCTTCTCGCAGGCCGGGGATGTCCGGCGTCACCGGGGAGCTGCCGGTGGCGATGACGATGAACTCGGCGGTCAGCTGCCGCTCGCCGATCGAGAGGCGGTGCGAATCGAGGAATTTCGCCTCCTCGGAGACGAGTTCGACTCCGTAACTGGCGATTGCGGCGAGGGAATCGACCTCGCCAGCGGCGGCCTGGGCGGCAGCGACGTGCGCCTTCGCAGCCGCGAAATCGAGGCGAAGGTCGCCCGCGATGACGCCGAAACGGGCGCCGGTTCGGGCGGCATGCATCACGTGCGCGACCTGGATGAGCGACTTGGTCGGCACGCAGCCGGTCCAGAGGCAGTCACCACCGGGGCGGTCGCGTTCAATGAGGGCCACACGCCTCCCAGCCTTCGCGGCGAGGCGTGCGACGGTCAGGCCGCCCGTCCCCGCGCCGATGACGGCCAGGCCGTAGTCGTAGGTGGTCATTTCGGGCGGTTCCCGGCGTGTCGCGGCGCAGCGAGGAACTTGTAGCCGATTAGCACGCTGGTCGCGGCCGCGTAGAGTGGCAAAGCGGCGGTCGGCTTCGTGCCCCAGGCGTTCGGCAGCTGGAAACGGTGCCAGGAGTAGGCGGCGAGCACGAAGGCAGCACTCGCCACGGCTGTAGCCTTGCCGGCATGGCGCGAGGCGACCCAGCTGAGGGCGACGAGGCCGACATCGACCGGGATGTAGGCCGGGAAGCAGACCAGCGTGGTCCCGGCGCTGGTGGCTACGCCTTTGCCGCCTCGAAACCGGCTCCACGCCGGAAAACAGTGGCCGATAACCGCCGCGGTGGCCGCGAGATAGGCGCCGGCGTTCCCAGCGAGCATCCGGCCGGCCTGCGCACCGGCGCCGCCCTTGAGGATGTCGCCCACGAGCACGGCGACACCCCAGCCGGTGCCGAGATTCGCCATCACGTTCGCCGCCCCGGGATTGCCGCTGCCGGTGGCCCGCAGGTCGACCGCTTCGCCACCACGGCGGCGCGCGACGTGGGCGACGACGTCCGCGGTCAGCACGGAGCCGATGAGGTATCCCGCGAGTGTCGCGAGGAGCGGCCGAACGAGGGCGCTCATGCCTGGGAGACGGGGTGGGGCACGAAGATGATGCCGGTGCAGCCGGGGCCGGTGTGCGCGCCGACTGCCGGTCCGATGACGTACTGGACGACCTCGGTGACCTCCGGGATGGCACGGACGCGAGCTTCGAGGATGGCGGCGAGTTCGTCCGCAGCGCCGTTCGAGATGCCCGCGCGGTAGGTCTTGCCGGGGTTCGCGGCAATCGCTGCCTGGAGCTGAGAGACCATCAGCCCCATCGCGACCTCGATCGTGGTGACCACGGCCTTGGGGCGAACGGCGCCATTTTCGAGCGCGAGGACGGGCACGCCGGTCGGCGGCGGGTCAGATTCGTCGCGCGCCATGCGGCCGCCGCTGCGCAGCAGTTCGAGCCCCTTGACGATGAAGACGTTACCCGCGGACTTCGCAACCGCCAGTGCTGCTGTCTCTGCCGCTTCGAGCGAGCCCCCAGCGGCGAGCACTTCGCACGCCTCCCAGGCGCAGAGACCCTCAACGAACGAGGCGACGCCGGTATCGATGATGTGGACCGGCACGGAGACCATGCCCGCCGCGAGCCGGGCGCTATCGACGGTGCCGCTCAGGGTCGAGCCGATGAGGATGGCCACCACCTGCTCGGCGCCGGCCGCTGCGGCAGCTTCGTACACCGTCACGAAGTCGCCCGGCGATGGCTGGCTCGTGGAGACCTTCGCACCCGCCGCCAGGTGGTCGTAGAAAGCCGGCGCGTCGATATCAATGAACTCTTTGTACGAATCGCCGTTGATGACGACGGTGAGCGGCACGACTACGATGCCGTACTGTTCGAGCACCCGCCCCGGCAGATAGGACGACGAATTCACGACGACCTGGATTTTCCCAATCACACGCATTTCCCCCCGTGGCGAGCCTACCTCAACACTACGGCAGCGTCCCAGAAGTTGATCCGCCGAGCCACTCGCGCGCCATCTCGCGGATGACGGCTTCGCCCACAGGGAAGGGACGCAGGGAGTCGCGGCGGATGCACTCTTCGAGCGGGACATCAAAGAATCGCACTGTGACGACAGCGCGGTTGCCGGTCAGCTCGCGGATGCGGCGCTCGTGGAATGGATCGAGGTTCGTGTCGTCGATGATGACGTCGTAGCCGGCGACGAGGGCCGCCATCAGGAGGGTGTCCCTCGCCTGGACGATGAAGCGCTCGTTCTTTGGCGACCATTCACCCGCATCGAGCATCGCCCGGAGGTCGTCTTTATTGATGCGCTTGATGCGGCCCTTGCCTGCGAGGAGCTGCTCCCGCGCCCAGGTGGACTTCCC
>JBBSKE010000023.1:0-16481 GCA_038256595.1 Tepidiformales bacterium
AAGCGGCCGCCGCACTCGGTCTCTCGCCGTCGGATATCGCTACCTCGATCCTCTTTCCAATAGTTACGATCTCGGCCGGGTCGCCGTTCGTCGCCGTGCCGCTCGCCAGCCGCGCCGCGCTCGCTCGCAGCCGACAGGTGCTGCCCGCGCTCGACCCGCTGGTCGACCCACATGACGCGCACGGCGTCTACGCGTTCTATCGCGAGTCGCCGGGGATGGTCCACGCGCGCATGTTCGGCGGCTCCGGCGTCGGCATCGCAGAGGACCCGGCGACTGGCGGCGCAGCCGGACCGCTCGCCGGTGCGCTGGTCGAATATGGGCTCCTGCCGCGTGCCGCCCCGCGATTCACCATCGAGCAGGGCGCGGATATGGGCCGCCCGAGCACGCTTGGCGTCGAAGCCGTGTTCGAACGCGAGCAACTCGCCGCCGTCCGCGTCTCCGGCCCGAGCGTCATCATTTCGCGCGCGAAGATGACCTGGTAGCGAAGCCGGGGACGAATTTGCCGAAATATTCTCGGAAAGTGCCACCTTGTTATTGTGATTGCTGCGGGCGGTTGCTACTGTTGGCCGAATTCCGGGAGGGCAGCGTTAGTGACGAAAGTGGCTGGTGGCGTTCTCCGATTCGCGTTTGCAGGTGTTGCGGCGGCGATGCTCTGCCTGTCGCCTGGCGCGGCCACCACATCCCGGGCGACCGGCTTCACCCCGGATTGCAGCGTCGCGCAGCTAAAGGACGCAATCTTTGACGCGAACGACTCGCCGGGCCCCGACGTTATCACCCTCCCGCTGAGTTGCGTTTACACGTTGACGACCGTCGATAACGAAGAATTCGGCGGCGACAACGGCCTTCCGATCATTACCGAGGCCTTGACTATCGAGGGCAATAGCTCGGCGATTCAGCGGAGCTTCGCAGGTGGGACACCACGGTTCCGCATTCTTCGTTCGACCGCCGGGACGCTCACCGTGCGGGACCTGACGATAGCGAACGGGCAGCTGCTCGAAGAAAGTCCGGTCGGAGCGGGTATCCGCACATCGGCGGACCTGGTCGTCGAACGATCGGTCATTTCTGGCAATGCCATCTTCGGCGAAGATTCGGCACAGGGCGGCGGGACCTTTTCCTCATTAACGACAACGATCAGTGGCACCGTCTACAGCGGCAATTCGGTGAGTTCCACACTCGGAATTGCGGTCGGTGGCGGTGCCTTCAGCTTTGGCGGACTGGACACGGAAGACAGCACGTTTACTGGGAACACCGTCTCCAGCGGCAACACCGCGGCTGGCGGAGGAACCGGTACGTTCAACACTTCAACTGTCCGGGGCAGCCTGTACGAATCGAACTCGACGACCGCAAGCGGCGCTGGCGCCTCCGGTGGAGGCGCTTATTCGCAGCTATCCATGTCGGTCGAAGATAGCGTCTTCCGCACCAACACCTCCACGGCAACCGGGACGGGCATCGGCCAGGGCAACGCACTCGGTGCCGGAACCCGGACACAGAGCACACTGTCCCTCATTAACTCAACGTTCGCCAACAATTCGGCGACGGGCGTCAACGGCGCGCAGGGCGGGGGGAGCTACTCCTTCGCCGGCACCGAGGTCAGCAGGAGCACGTACTCCGACAACACGGCGTCATCGTCGGCGGGCGCGGGCGAGGGCGGTGGTGTCTATGCGCTGGGTACCCTGGCCCTGACAAACAGCACTATCAGTGGCAACTCAGCGGCCGGTCCGGGTGCGGTCAGTTCTGGCGGCGGCACATTCTCGGTCCTTACTTCCACGTTCAGTAACGTGACTATCGCGCAGAACATCGCGTCCGGTTCTTTCAGTGCGAACGGTGGCGGTGTCCTTGTGGCGAGTTCAAACCTGCTCATGACGAACAGCATCGTTGCGCTGAACACGAATGGCGACTGTTCGACGTTTTCCGGCGTAGTCGCGAGCTCGCACAACCTGGATAGCGATGGTTCGTGTGGCTCAGCGACGACTTCGGTGAACCCGGGATTGCTGCCGCTCGCGCTCAATGCCCCCGGTGACACGGAGACGCACGCGCTGGAGATCGATTCCCCCGCCCGTGACCTCGGTCTGCTGTGCGAGTTAACAGACCAGCGCTGGGTGCCCCGCCCGCAGCCCGGTCAGTGCGACGCGGGGGCATATCAATCGGTGGTCCTGCTGGTCGTCGACGTCAATTGCGATGGCCTGGAGGACGCAACCGACGCACTCACCATTATCCGCGCGCTTTCGGGCCTCGATGCTGAGCCGGCGGTCACCCCTCCGTGCGATGGCGATGTGAACAACGACCAAGTGTTCGACATCTATGATCTTCTCTACGTCCGGCGCTACCTGGCGGGGCTCATTACCTGATGTTCCGGGCCAGCATGACACCCGGGTGCCAGCGGCGCGCCCGGCGCGTATACTCGCGACAACGAATCAACGAGGTTGGATGACCCATGTCTATCGCTCCATCTCCCGCCATTCCTGCGCAGACTTCCGTGCCATCGGCCGCCGGCTTCACGATTCCCTGGCCGCGCGAACGCGAGATCCCGCCGCAGGGCCGCCCGCTCCCCGCAAAGACGGTCGTAGTCTCGGCGGACAGCCACGTGATGGAGACAAGCGACCTCTGGCTCGACCGCCTGCCCGCGAAGTTCAAAGATCGCGCGCCGAAGCTCTGGTGGGACGATGACGGCTTTTCGCACCTCGAAGCCGAAGGCCGCCTGCTCGATGTCCCCGGTCTGAACAGCATGCTCGTCGAGGGCCGCCCGGGGATAAACGACCAGGACCTCCGCATCAAGGACCTCGATGCAGAGGGAGTCGACAAGGAGATTATCTTCCCGCAGCGGACGCTCTCGCTGGTCGGGCTTCAGGACCTCGAACTGCGTGACGCCTGCATGCGCGCCTATAACGAATGGCTCGCCGACTACTGCAAATTCGCGCCGGACCGCTTCTACGGCGTCGGCGTCCTCAACTGGTGGAACCCGGAAGCGGCGAAGGATAACCTCCAGGAGCTGAAGGGCCTCGGATACCACGCGATGGAGATCCCGTCGTCGCCCCCCGGCGTGTTCTACAACGCCCGTGCGATGGAGCCGATGTGGGACGCCATCGAAGAGAGCGGCTACCCCATCTCCTTCCACATTGGCGAGAACATCCAGACGCGCGGCATGGGCGCGCTCGGCACATTCCAGATCCAGACATTCGCGCCCTTCCGGCGGCTCTTCGGCATCATGGTCTTCGCCGGTATCCTTGAGCGGCACCCGAATCTCAAGGTCGTGTTCACGGAAGGCGGTATCCACTGGGTGCCGGCTGCCCTGTTCGACGCCGACCGCATCTATCGCGACTTCGAGACCGAGATGAACCCCAAGCTCGCCATGCCGCCAAGCTACTACTGGTGGCAGAACTGCTACGCGACCTTCCAGGAGGACCCAATCGGGCTCGAATTGCTCCCGAAGCTGGGCGCGCACAAGGCACTCTGGGCGAGCGACTACCCGCACCCGGAGAGCACCCTCGGCTATAGCGCCCAGACGGTGCGCGACATTTTCGACGCCGCGGGCGAAGAAGACGGCCGCAGGATCGTCGGCGGCAACGCCATCGACCTCTGGAATCTCGATAGCTAGGGCCAGCGAGATTCCGATCGAACCTGGGGCTGCCGGACACGAGTCGGCCGCCCCTTTTTCGTCGTTCGCGGGCCGGGAACTCGAATCCGCCGGCGCGAATTGGATGGAGCGCGCCCGACGCCGTAGGATGCGGCCAACTGCGACTGGAGGAACCCGCGTGGGCGAATACAAGGACATCATTGTCGAAGAGCAGGACGGCGTCGCTCTGCTGAAGCTCAACCGGCCTGAAAAGCTGAACTCGATGGGCGGCACCATGATGGCCGAAGCCGCCGCCTACCTCGATTCGCTGAACTCCGGCGAGTATCGCGTGCGCGCGGTGGTCATGACCGGCGAGGGGCGCGCTTTCTGCGCCGGTGGCGACGTGACCGGCTTCCCCGGCGCGAATCCGGACCGCGTCCGCCCGGCCTGGCGCCGCCCACACCCGGACCACTCGACGATCACCGCGATGCGGAACTGCGATGTGCCCGTGATCGGCGCGATTAACGGCTACGCCGTCGGTGGCGGCTTCGGGCTCGCGCTCGGCACTGACTTCCGCATCTGCAGCGAAGACGCCATCTTCCAGGTCTCGCAGATCAAGCGCGGCATCACAGCAGACGTCGGCCTGCCCTTCCTGCTGCAGGCAACCGTCGGCACGCAGCGCGCCATGGAACTGATCGCGACCGCCCGCCGCGTCGATGCGAAGGAGGCGCTCGCGCTCGGCCTCGTGCTCGAAGTCGTCCCCCGCGAGCAACTCATCGAGCGTGCCCTCGAGATTGCCCGCTCGGTGGCGAAGGGTCCGCCGCTGGCGATCAGCGCGGCCAAGCGCCTCGTTTTCACTCCGCACTCCGAGGCGCTTAACCGCGTCGAAGAGATGACCGGCATGTTCGTCGGCAAGCTCTTCGAGACCGAGGACGGCGTCGAAGGCGCGCGCTCGTTCCTGGAGAAGCGAGAGCCGGTCTTCAAGGGCCGCTAAGTTCGCGGAAATCCCTGGGCCATTTGCCGCTCAGGTTATTCGGCCTCGCTTGCGACGTCTGGGAGGTCGACCATCATGGCCTCTCCATGGGTCGTGCAGCCGGTCGCGCAGCACTTGCCCGGCTGCTTGTTCGCGGTAATCGGGCGGCGCGGGTCGTCGACGAGGCCGCGTTCCATCAGCCGTTCCACCAGTTCGACCTTGTTGCCGATCGGGTAGTTGCGGTAGATCTCCTGCTTCATCGACGCGGGTGAGCCGCCGCCGTGCAGGCTGATGACCGAGTACCAGCCGCCCTGGTAGGACGCCGTCAGGTCCTCGATGAACCGCGCGGCCTGGATGCGCTTGTCATAAGGGACGTCCGGGTTCGCGCGCAGGACGTCCGCGAGTTGCGCCGCAGTCTCCGGGTTGTGGTCCTCGTCCGGGCCTGGCAGGGTCACAATCAGCCCGCCGGAGACGTAGTGCGCAATTCGCTGCATGTCATAAATCTGTGTCGCCAGGAGTAGCTTGCCGATGTTTGCAAACACTGCATCGGGCACGAACGTTTCCGAGTCAGCGTCCTTTGTCGAGTAGACCGAAGCCGCCACTCCGCAGGCGTAGAAGCCTTCCGTGATCTTGATGAGGTCGACCATCTGCTCGCGCAGGTGCGTCTCTTTGCCCGGGTCGAAACCGTTTGCTTCGCACATGAGCGCGCCCGCGCCGATAAGCAGGTCGCCGAAGCCCGCGCGCGCGCCGATGCAGGTGTGGCGGTGGTGCGTCGCGTAGCTGTGGGTCAGGTGGCCGGAATGCTCCCATTCGCCCGCGAGGAAGACGCGTTCCCAGGGCACGAAGACGCGGTCGAACATGAGGACGGCGGTCGATTGGCCGAACTTGTTCGAAAACACGGCAGCCGCTTCGCCAGGACGGCCCGCCGGGCGCGCCACCATCGTCAGCCCCGGGACATCGCACGGAACCGCGCAGCAAACCGCGAAATCGGCATCAGCTTCGGTCATGTTCCGGCCCGGCATGACGAGGAATTCGTGGACATAGGGCGCGCCTGTGACGATCGCCTTCGTCCCCGAAATCACGATGCCTTTCGCGTTCCTCTCGACAATGTGTACGTAGGAATCGGGGTTGGATTGTTCGTGGGGTCGCTTGCTGCGGTCACCTTTCGCGTCAGTCATCGCGATCCCGGCGGACAAATCACGTTCCTGGAAGTCGTGCAGATAGGCGAGGAAATGCTGGCTGTACGTCGTCCCTTTGTCGGCGTCGATTCGCGCAGTCGCCTGGTAAATCGCGTTAAATGCGTCATGTGCGAGATACCGCTGGGCACAGCCGGTTTCCTGGCACAGTAAGCGCACCGCTTCGAGCTTGTTCAGGAGGTCACCGCTGCTCGTATCGAGATGCAGCATTCGGTTGACCTGTTTGCCGCTGGTGTGCTGCGTGGCGAGCATCAACGGTGCGTATCGCGGCTCGAGCGCGTAATCGTAGGTCACACCGAGCGCGTTAATCCCGGGCGCAAAGCCCGGCTCATCCGCGACCGATTCCACCCGCTGCCCGGCGAGAAAGATCGCCGGGTGGTATTCGCGCAGTGATTCGCGGTATTCCTCGGACGTCATTAGCATTGCGGCTCTCCTGGCGGGTCCGGTGAAGGCGGAATCGACTCCACGGCCCTCGGGCGAGCGTAAGCGCGAATCCCCCGCCCGACAAGCGTCTGACATGCGGCGAGTTGGCCCCTCGGAGACGTATGAACCTTCGGACGCAGAAAGAGCCAGGTACAACGGACCTGGCTCTCCCGGGTTTGAACCCGCCGGCTGGGCTTAGCCGACGGCGACGAGTTCCTTTGCGGGTTTGAGTTCGCCGACTCCGGCGACGAATTCCACCAGGTCGCTCGTCGTGAATCCCATGCAGTAGTTGTACGCGCCGCTGGAGTACTGGGCGTAGATGCGGGCCTCGTCCTCGACGGTCGCGGCGGCCGTCGCGTCCATCGGGATGATGGTGTAGTAGTGGCGATTCGCGAAGCCGAGTGCGCAGGCGTGTGCGCAAACCGCGGCCGAGACGCCAGTCACGAGCACGGACCATTCGCCCTGGATGATGCCCTCGCGCTCCAGCACCGCTTCGAGTTCGGTCCGCGCGAACGGGTCGTGCGAATACTTCTTCACAATCGGCTCGCCCGGCATTGGCGAAATCGCGGACACGATCTCGGTGTCCAGGGAGCCTTCGATGAGATGCGGCTCGCGGCCGAAACGGGTGACCTCGGCCATGTCCGGCTTGCGCACCGACTGGATGTAGATGATCTTCGCGCCCGCGGCCCGGGCCTTGTCGAGAAGCGCGACGTTGCCGGCGATGGCATCCTCGCTGCGCGTGCCGTACATCGGGAAGCTCGGCGTGCAGAACGCGTTCTCCATATCGACGACGATGACCGCGGTTTTCGCCGGGTCGAGCGTGAACGGCTTCGGGGTGGGTACTTCGTAAGTGACGCTGACAGTAGCGGGCAGGGGCTTCCAGGCCATGATGATTCTCCTTGTGTGACGGGCGAATGGATGTGCTGAGCTGGCTAGAGCGCGGGGTGGCGCTTGTGCCAGGTAGTGGCGGATTCGTAGGCGTTCGCGGCGCGCAGGACCGTCGCCTCGGCGAAGGGGCGGCCGGCAAGCTGCAGGCCAATCGGCATGTCGTCCGTGCCGAACCCGCAGGGGATCGAGATAGCGGGCTGGCCGGTGAGGTTGAAGAGCCCCGTGAACGAAACCGCGCCCATGTAGTCGCCGTACGCTTCGGGGAAGGTGAGCGCCGTCTTGCCGCGAGTCGGCGAGAGCAGGATGTCCACGTCCTTCATGGTCGCGGCCACGCTGCGGCAAACCAGGTCCCGTGCGCGCTGGGCGTCGATGTATTCGTCCGCCGAATAGAGGCCGCCCGAGAGCATGCGGTTGCGAAGCACTGGCGGATAGAGTTCGCGCCGCGTTTCGAGGTCGTGCTTGTGATAGGCGTAGGCCTCGGCGCCCATGATGATCGATAGCACCTTTTCGAGTTCGAGATTTGGGATATCGACATCGACAATTTCGGCGCCGAGGTCGCGGAGGACACCGATCGCGTTTTCGACGGCGGCGATGACGTCCGGGTGCGTCTTCGCCTCGTACCAGCTGCGCATGACGCCGATCTTCAGGCCGGCGACGCCGTCGTTGATCGTGGCGGTGTAGTCGTCGACGGGCGTCTCGATGGAGGCCGGGTCGAGCGGGTCGTAGCCGGCGAGCGCCTGGAGCATGAGCGCGAGGTCTTCGCAGCTGCGCGCCATCGGACCGGTGTGGTCGAGCGACCAGGAGAGCGGGAAGACGCCGACCCGGCTGCAGCGGCCATAGGTCGGCTTGAGCGCGGCGATGCCACATGCGGTGCCGGGGTGGCGAATGCTGCCGCCCGTGTCCGAGCCCAACGCGCCCATCGCCAGCCCAGCCGCCAAAGCCGCACCGGAGCCCGAACTCGAACCGCCGGGAATACGTTCGAGGTTCCAGGGGTTGCGCGCCGGTGGCAGCGGGTGGTCTTCCGGGCTGATTCCGGAGGCGAACTCGTGTGTCGCGACCTTGCCCATGAAAATCGCGCCCGCCTCGGAGAGCAGGCGGATGGTCGTCGCCGTCATCTCCGGGACGTGGTGCTCGTAGAGCGCGGAGCCGCCGGTCGTTCGCACCCCGGCGGTCAGGTAGATGTCCTTGTAGGCCATCGGCACGCCGAGCAGCGGGCGCGTATCGCCAACAGCAAGGGCGCGTTCGGCGGCTTCGGCTTCGGCCATCGCGCGCTCGCCGGTCACCGTGATGTAGGCGCGAACGGTCGGCTGTAGGCGTTCGATGCGAGCCAGGAGCGAACGCACGACGTCGGTCGGTTTCAGTTCGCCGGAGCGGTAGGCGCGGCCAAGTTCGGCGGCGGTCAGGAAGGCGATATCGACGGTTGCGGTAGTCATGGCTGCCTCTCAATTCGGGAGTCGAAGGCGATCGCTGGTTCGTCCCAGCTGCGCAGCTTCGCGCGGTATTCGGCCAGCGCCGTCAGCGAGCGGCCGAGACCAGTGGCCACCGAGGCCACCTGGTCTTCGTCGAAGGTGATGCCGGCGATTTTCGCCCGCGCGCGAGCGATCTCTTCCCAGTTCGGTTCACTCATGACCCTGCCTCCAGTGGCGCAAGATAGCCGGCATCGAACACGGTGCCGGGTTCGTCGGCGAGGTCGATCACCTCGCGGATGCGCACCGTCATCAGGACGGCGCCGTCGTAATAGTTCTTCATGAAGGCGAGCTCTTCATCCGACATTTCGCCGAGCCCGGCTTCGAGGGTCGCCTCGCGGAATGCGTCCATGGTCGCTATCGGTTTCATTGCCTCTCCTTCGAATTCGCCCTCTAGAGCTCGGGGTGCATGGTGTGCCAGTCGGTGGCCTGTTCGTAGGCGTGGGCGCCCCGGAGGACCGTCACTTCGTCGAACGGCTTGCCCGCGATTTGCAGCGCGGTCGGCAGCCCTTCGCTCGAAAAGCCGCAGGGCACCGAGATCGCCGGGACGCCCGCCTGGCTGAAGGGTACGGTCAGGTTGCCTCGACCCGTCAGGTTCGAAAAGCGCTTGGAGGTGTCGAGGTCCGCGAATTTCTCGCCCGGCTGCGACATGGTCGGGGCGGCGATGAGGTCCACCTTGTCGTGCAGGGCGCGCACCATCTGGTTGCGAACCTTGTTGCGCACGCGCTGGGCGTTCAGGTAGTCCGGCGCGGTCATCATCGAACCGAGACGGAAATAGGCGCGGACGGTTGGCCCGTAGAGCTGCGGCGTCGTCTTGATGCGCTGCTCGTGGTAGGTGTGCGTCTCGCTCATGTGGATGATGTTCTGGGCGTCGTGGGCGTAATCGAGCATCGGCAACGAAAGCGGCACGAGCGTCGCGCCCAGCCCTTCGAGCACCTTCAGGGCCGCTTCGACGTTCTTTTTCACGTCCGGGTGGACGCCATCGTGGAAGAAATGCTCCTCATCGACGCCGATGCGCAGACCGGCGACGCCACTGCCGAGTCCCGCCGTGAAATCTGGCACCGGGAGTTTCGCGCTGGCCGCATCCTTCGGGTCGTGGCCGGCGACGGCGTTGAGAATCAGCGCACAGTCGCGCACATCCATCGCGAGTGGCCCGCAGACGTCCTGCGACCAGCTCAGGGCGACCGATCCCCAGCGACTCACGCGCCCGTAGGTGCTGCGAATGCCGACGACGCCGCAGTAGGCCGCGGGGGCACGAATCGAGCCTCCGGTGTCGCCGCCGAGCGATGCGAGCCCCATCCCGGCTGCCAGCGAGGCGCCGGACCCGCTCGAAGAGCCGGCCGGCGTCCAATCCGTGTTCCAGGGGTTCTTTGCTGGTGGCCAGGGGCCCTCGGTCACGGCGCCAGTGGCGAATTCCATCGTCGCGCACTTGCCGAGCAGCACCGCTCCCGCTTCGTACATCTTCGTGACCGGTGTTGCGGTGACTTCGGGGATGAAGTTCTCGAGCACGAACGAATGCGCCGAACTGAGGATGCCCTCGGTGAAATACATGTCCTTGAGCGAAAAGGGAATGCCGTGGAGCGGCCCGCGGTAGGTTCCCGAAGCAATTTCCGCCTCGGCCTCCTTCGCCTGTTCGCGCGCAAGGTCTGCTGTCACGGTGATGAAGGCGTTGATCTTCGGATCAATTTCGGCGATGCGCTCGAGGTGGGTCTCGACGACTTCGACCGGCGAGACCTCGCGCGTGCGAATGAGGTCGGCGGTCTCGGCCAGGGTGGTGTACGGCTTGATCGCGACTTTCACGCGGGTCTCCTTCGGGTAGTGGAACTGCCGAAGTATGGCCGTCTGCCCGTTTCGCCCCCGTTTCTAGTCCGCTACTCCTCGAAATCGAGCGAGCGCCGCCGCCGGTCGAGCGCGGTCAGCCACTCACTTCGTAACGACGCCCGGCCTCGCGCGCCCACTGGTCTGCGCGTCCAATCGCCGACTGAATCCACGGCATCTTGTCGTCACTGTACGCGTCGACATCGCTGCCCGGCCGCTCCGCCAGCGCGCGCTTCAGGGTTTCGTACTCCGCGCGGCCATCCGGGTGTTCGCGCAGCCAGTCGCGGAGGAGGAGCGTTTCGCGCCAGACTGGCGAATCCAGCGGCCGAATGTGCACGTTGACCGGCCGTCCGGGGTCCGCATCGACCGCGCATTGTTCCGGGACGAGTGCGCCATGGCGGTCGATGTCGAGAATCTCGCCCACGGGCACGAATCCGGCCCGTCGTGTTTCCTCCGCGGCCACTTCCGCCTCGCGCAGGTCGCGAACGACCACCTGGAGATCGATGAGGTCCTTGGCGGCGAGGCCTGGCACCGACGTCGAGCCGATATGGTCGAGCCGGAGCGCCCGATCACCGAGTGCCCAGCGCAGGCGGCCAAGCAGCCGGGCCGCCTGGTCCGTCCATGCAGGGTTCGATGGAAAGAGCACGGCAGTTCGCCGCCGGGGCGCCCGCTTGCCTGCGGCGAGGTTCACCGCCCACGGCTCCAACCGCTCTCGGCACAGCCCTTCGATATCGAGCGGGGCCAGGGTGCCGAGCCAGTGGTCGACCGGGGCATCCGTCTCTGCACCGAGGGGCGTTCCCGGCGCCACTACTAGCTGATACTCCGCCAGCATTTCCGCGTCCCAGCTCGCAACACGCTCGACGACCAATCCGGAAGCTCGACACCGGCCGCGAATGGCCTCGACCGCGGCATCACGTTCAGCACCAATCACTGCCACTCGAATCATTCCATCTCCTGTGATCGGCGACCAGGCACGCTGGTCACCAGCTCACAGCCGAGTATATCTCGCTGAGCGAACGGCTCGGGCGGGTCGAAAGCAGCTCCGTGTGCTCGAACCCCGCATCGCGCGCGAGCGTTTCCCAGCGCGCGAACGGGACCGGGTGGGGCACCGCGAAGTTCCCGCGCTCGATGTTGTACTCGACGATGACCATCCGGCCGCCGGGCTTGAGGTACGAACGCACGAGGGCGACTACCGCCGGCTGATTGCGCTGGAAGTGGAGCGAGTTCGCCATGACCACGCCATCCAGCAGGGGCAGGTCGAGCGGCTTCGTGAAGTCGGCGGTCCGGTAACGAACCTGCGAGCCGGGGAACTGCGTCGTCATCGCCTGCTGATTCGAACGCAAGACACGAGCCTCGCGGTCCACCGCGATAATCTCGCCGCCTGGTCCGAGCAGGTCCGCCAGTGCGAGAGTGAACGCGCCACTGCCGGCGCCGAGGTCCGCCCAGGTCCCGCCCGGCACAGAGTCATCGCCGGTCAGAGCGCCAGCGACCCCGCCGCGGAGCAGGTTCACATGGTCGGTATGGTCCATCGTTCGCCTCGAATCAGCCGGGGAGGTCCGGCGTAGTCAATAGAATAGACGGCACTTGTCTTCGACCGCCCGCCGAGACCCGCAGCCGTCGAGTTCACTGCACGCCCCGGACCGCGTAGATTTCGCGCAAAGGGAGTACATCATGAACGTCTTGGTTCTCGGCGGAAGCCGATTCAACGGTCTCGCACTCGTCCAGGAACTCCATCGCACCGGCCACGCCGTGACCGTGCTCAATCGCGGCCAGTCGCCGGCGCAGATGCCGCGCTCCGTGCGCGAACTGCGCGCCGACCGGAACGATGCAGCCTCGATGCGCGAAGTGCTTGCCGGGTCCACCTATGACGTCGTCTTCGATGTCAGCGGCTACAACCTGCCCCAGGTGCAGACCGTGGTCGAAGCGATGAAGGGCCGCGTCGGCCACTACATCTTCGCCAGCAGCACCGTCGGCTACGCCGCCTCGAAGCTGCTCCCGATTCGCGAATCTTCGGCCGACGAGCGCTCCGAGAAGCAGGGCGACTACGCGCGCAACAAGCTCATCGTCGAGGACTACCTCTTCGACCTCTATCGAAAAGACGGCTTCCCGGCGAGCACGGTGCCGTTCTCGATGGTCTTTGGTCCACACAACATCATCCCGGACCGGGAGCAGCGCATGTTCAAGCGCCTCCTGCTCGGGCGGCCAATCCTCGTCCCGGGCGATGGCTCCGCGGTCGGCATGGTCGGGCACGTCGATGACAGGCGCGTGGGATGCGCATGATGATGGCGAACCCCATCACCTTCGGGAAGCGTTACAACCTCTCCGGGCAGGATTGCTACACCGACGAGGGCTACGTGGATGTCTTCGAAGAGGTTGTCGGCGTGACCGCCAAGCGTGTCCATGTCCCGGCCGAGATCATGGACGAACTCTGGAAGGGCGACCCGAAGACGCTCTCGGGCGCCGCGCACTTCATCCAGAAGGTCGCTCCGCACATCCACCACTGGAGTTCGAACACGTTCTTCAGCAGCGACCGGCTGCGCAAGGACACCGGCTGGGAGCCCGAATACACCTTCCCGGGCATGGTCGCCCAGACCTACGACTGGTTCCGCCGCGAAAAGCTCGACGAGACGCTCGACTTCGACTTCTCGCTCGAAGATTCGGTCCTCGCGCGGATCACGTAGGCCACACGGCCCGCCGCCAGTTCTCGGGAGGCGCGCGGTCGGGTAGTGTGCGCGGTGCAGCCACCGCTGCGGAGTGAGCAGCATGACCTGGCAGCCAGAACTTGATGAACTACGCACCCGCGAGGCCTTCGCGCGGCAGATGGGCGGGCCCGAGAAGGTGCAGCGCCAGCACGATGGCGGGCGCCTGACGATTCGCGAGCGGATCGACGGCGTCGTCGATGCGCGCAGCTTCCACGAGGTCGGCGCCATCGCCGGGACCGCAACCTACGACGCCGAGGGCAACCTCGTCGAACTTGTGTCGTCGAACTCGGTGATGGGCCGCGCGACCATTGATGGCCGCTCCGTCGTCGTGGTCGGGGACGACTTCACGATTCGCGGGGGCAGCGCGGACGCGACCATCCCGGCGAAATCGCACATGGCCGAGCAGATGGCCCACGACCTTCGCCTGCCGATTATCCGCATCATCGAGGGCTCCGGCGGCGGCGGCTCCGTGAAGACCATCGAGACCAAGGGCCGCGCGAATCTCCCCGGTGGCATCGGCGGCACGATGGGCAACCACTACATGATGAACAACCTCAGCATGGTGCCGGTCGCCGTGCTCGGCCTCGGCTCGGTCGCCGGCCTGGGGGCTGCGCGGATGGCCGCGAGCCACTTCTCGGTCATGACGAAGGACACCTCCGCGCTCTTCGTCGCCGGGCCGCCCGTCGTCAACCGCATCGGCCAGAACCTGACCAAGCAGGAGCTCGGCGGCTGGCAGATCCAGACCAAATCGGGCGCCGTCGACAACGCGGTCGATTCCGAGCAGGAGGCGTTCGCCGCAGTCCGCCGCTTCCTCTCCTACATGCCCTCGTCGGTCTACGAAGTCTCGCCGCGCGGGCCGCGCACCGACGACCCGGACCGCCGGGACGAGATGCTCTTCAATGTCATCCCGCGCGACACCCGCAAGGTATACAAGATGCGGCCAATCATCGAGGCGACCGTCGATCAGGACTCGTTCTTCGAGATGGGCCAGCAGTTCGGGCGCTCGATTATCACGGGACTCGCGCGCGTCGATGGCCTGCCGGTCGCCCTCATGGCGAGCGACCCATACCACCTCGCCGGCGCCTGGACCGCCGACGCCTGCCAGAAAATAGTGCGCTTCGTCGATATGGCCGAGACCTTCCACCTGCCAATTGTCTATCTCGCCGATTGCCCGGGCTTCCATATCGGCCTCGACGCCGAAAAAGCGGCAACCATCCGCCATGGTGTACGCGTCATGGCCGCGATCGACGCGACCACCGTGCCGTGGTGTACGGTCCTCGTTCGCAACGTCTTCGGAGTGGCCGGCGGCGCGCATGTGCCCGCGGGCCGGTTCGCGGTGCGCTACGCCTGGCTCTCGGCGCGCTGGGGTTCGCTCCCGCTCGAAGGTGGCATCGAGGCCGCCTACCGCGCCGAAATCGAAGCCGCCCCCGACCCGGTCGCGAAGGCTGCCGAGATTACCGAGCGCCTCCAGCGGCTGCGCTCGCCCTTCCGGACCGCCGAGACGTTCCAGGTCGAAGAGATGATCGACCCGCGCGACACGCGGCCGTTGCTCGTCGAATTCGCGAAGCTGGCGGAGCCGCTGCGTACGCCGGGGCCGCGAACCTTCGCTATGCGCCCCTGAGTTGCGCCGTTCGAAACTATCCACTTTCCGTTGAATTTGGAAAGGTCGCTTCACCGCTGACAGCCGAAGAGATGCTCCGCGAGATGGTTCCGTAACTCCCGAATCCGGCCCGGATGTTAAGATCATCCATATGGCAATCGGCTCCCAGGAAACCCACGACACCGGCGGAGCACGTCCCCACCTGGCCGGCCAGGTGCGGCTGCTCGCCCTCTTTGTGGCGCTTTTCGCTGCTCTGGGCAGTGGCGTGCTGTTCGCCCAGGATGCTCGCCTCGAAGACCGCGTGACCGACGAAACCGGCGTCCTTGAGGATATCGGCGAAATCGAAGACGCGCTCGATAAACTCGAAGATGACCATTCCGTCCAGCTCTGGGTCCTGTTCGTCGATACGACGGGCCCCCTGAACGTGACCGATTTCACTGACTCCGTCGCCGAGGCGAACTCCTTTGGCGGCAACGACGCCTTGCTGGTCGTGGCAATCGATGACCGCAGCGACTCTCTCTGGGTGGGCGATTCACTCGACGAGGTTACGAACGCCGAGATCGACCAGGCGCTTACCGAAGAACTGGAGCCGCGCCTCGGGGACGGCGACTTCGATGGCGCCGTCATCGCGCTCGCCGAAAGTCTCGGCGACGCAGCCGCGGGCGAACTCCCCAGCGGGGGCACGACTGGCGAGACTCCGCCACCAGCCGAGAACACCAGCAGCGGCGGTGGTGCCGGTGCCGGGACCACGATCCTGGTCGTGATTCTCGTCGCGGGCCTCGTCATCGGTGGCATCTGGCTCATGCGCAAGCGTTCAAAGACGAAAAAGGTCGCCACCGGCCGCAAAGTCGAGGCCGACGAGCTTTCCAAGCAGGCGAACGGCCTCTTGCTCGCGGTCGATGACGAACTGCGAGACGCAGAGCAGGAACTCGGGTTTGCGGAGGCGCAGTTCGGGGAAGCGGAAATTGTGCCATTCCAGAAGGCGCTCGAACGTGCCCACGGCCAGATGAAAGAAGCCTTCGCGGCACGCCAACTCCTCGACGACGACCAGCCCGAGACCGCCCAGCAGCGCACCGAGTTGTTCAAGAAGATTATCGCGCACTCCGAATCGGCCAGGGCGGTCCTCGTGCCCGAACGGGCGCGCATCGAGAAGCTCCGGGACGTCGAGCGTGCAGCGCCCGAGATCCTCGCCGCGATGCCCGCCCGGATCGACGCTGTCGAGGCGCGCCTCGACAGCGTCGAAGCAGGGTATGCGCAGCTCCAGGCGTTCGCCGATTCGGTGTGGAAGGGCCTCGAAGGGAACACCATCGAGGCGAAAAAACGGCTGGACTTCGCGCGCGAAACAGCCATCGCGGGCCAGGCGCTCGTCCAGGGTCACCAGCAACAGCAGCTCGAAGCCGGCGCCCATGCTCGCGCCGCCCAGGCAGCGCTCTCCGAGGCGACCGCGCTCATCGAGGCCGTGGAACACCAGCTGGACGCGCTGCGAAAGGCCGAGGCATCGCTCGCGGGAGAGATTGCGGCCGCCCATGCGGACGTTGTGGCGGCGCGAACGGCTGTCGAGGAGCGGCGCGTCCAGGGCGGCAGTGAGGGCGCGGCCCGGGCGGCAGCGCTGCTCGAATCCGCTCGCCGCGCGGCCCAGGGGCCGCGACCGGACCCCATCGCCGCGGTCAAGCTCGCCCAGGAAGCGAACAGTGCCGCCGATGCCGTCCTCACCCAGGTTCGCGACGTCGCCGACCAGCACGCACGCGAAACCATGGCCTTCCAATCGGCGGCGAAGCGTGCGCACTCGGCCTGCCTGAAAGCATCGGACTATGTGAACGGCCGCCGTAAAGGCATCGGCCGGGAAGCCCGCACCCGCCTCG
>JBBSKE010000024.1:0-16343 GCA_038256595.1 Tepidiformales bacterium
CTCCTGCCGGAGGGCGAACGTTTTCGGCTCCATCATGTGTGGCGAACCGAAGTAGGAGCGCACCCGGTCCTTCAGACGGGCCGCCTTGCCGACATAAATCACGTCGCCGTCGGCGTTGCGCATGATGTATACGCCCGGCTTTGCGGGCAGGGCGGCAAGTTGCTTGGTCAGCTTTTCGGAGATCGTCGAGGAGGCCACGCATCCAGTGTAGCGGAGGCCCTTCGCGAGCGGCGGAAGGCTCCTGACAGCTTCGTGGCAGGCCGATGGCATCGCGATGCAGTGGAGCCAGCTTCGCCGCCGGGTGGAATCGTCGTTCGCGCCGAGCGTTGCGCGGCGCGTCCAGGTGCACATGACCCGGTATCAAGGCGATTGTGCCTGTGGGCGCGGCTGGTTTACGGTCGATGGCCAACTGGTTGCCGCCATGGACATCAATTTCGGGCGACACAGGGCACTCTATGACGCACCGTATCACCCGGCCTGTGGCGAACATGACTCGGTGACGCACGCAGCGGTCGCTATTGAAGACCGTAGCGCAGGGCAGCTCGTGGAGCCGGAGGAATTCAGCAAGCTCGACCTCACCCACGCCTGCTGGCAGTTCATCCACCAGTCGATCGATGCCAGCCTGGCGTCGGAACACCCGCTGGTCCAGTCGCTCGCGATTCTCGACCGCCGAGTCGGACGCGGGCGATTCGAGCGGTTCGTGAGCATGGAGCGGGACCCGCTGCCGGCGCATTTCGCGGAGATTCGCCGCCTCGCAGAGGGCTGGCCGGCACCCGTTCGCGCGTCCTAGACGACGCCAATCATCTCGAGCATCTCCTGGCCGATGATGAGGTGGAGCTGGATGCGGCGCTCGACTTCCTGCCCCTCCTGGCCCATTTCGACGAGGATTGGCGTGAGCCCGGGCACGTGCGCGCCGATGCCGAGCGAGCTGCGGCCGCGTCCCGTGCCGCCAGCGGTCGGGGTCTGGCCGCCGGCGAAGGGCGAGCCTGAGCGGATAATCAGCTGGTCGCGTTCCGGGAGGCCCGGGTTCAGGCGGTCTCGCACCTCTTCGACGAATCCTGGGCTGCGCGGGCCGACCCCGCCGGTGACCGTCTGGCCGAGGGCGCCGGTGCCGGTGCCCGGGTAGTCGCGGTAGAAGCCCCAGGACTCGTGCATGTCGATCAGCAGGTCCACCGAGAATTCGCGTGCGGTGGCGACGATTTCGCCCGCCATCTGCTCCATCAAGAGCGCGCTACTGGCGTTGCCGGGGTAGAGCCGGTTGAGGTCGCCGATGTCGTCGAAGGTGCGCACGAAGGAGGCGATGGCGAGCACATTTGCGCGCGGCAGGACGATGAGGGTGCCGGCCGTCGGCGTCCAGCGCGCGGCAATCTCATCGACCGCGCCCCAGCCGCCGGGTTCGTTGCCATGCACGCCGCCGAGAATCATCGCCGCCGGGCCGGGCGCGCCGCTGTGGCGAATCACCATGTCGGTCGCCGCGCGTGTGCCTGGGAGGAGGGTTCGCACCTCGGAACCAGCCGGGATGACCACGGGCGTCGAGGTTGCGGTTGGCGCAGCCGTGGTTGGGGTCGGCGTTGCGACGTCGAAGGCAGCCGGTCCATCGCGCGTGACCCCGGGGGCGACGACGGTTGAGCCTGCTGCCGTGAGCGTCTCCTTCGCAGGGCCGGGGCCGGTGCAGGCTGCGGTCACCGCTCCCGCAGCGGCGAGCAAGAACGTGCGGCGAGTCGTCAGGCGTACGTGGGTTGAGGCCGAAGCCGAAGGTTCGTCGGACATGAGACCTCCTATGGCAGCCGGTTGAACCAGAGCAGCGAGAACGTACCGCCCGCGGCCAGCAGAATCGCCGCCAGCAGGGAGACGCCGGCCGTGATCTCGCGCTGTTCGCGGTCCTTGCCGATGAACGAGCCGAGGTCCGTGTAGACCGCTTCGAGGGCCTCTTCGCTCGGGGCCTCGAAGAATTTCGCATCGGTCATCTGCGCGATCTCCTGGAGGGTTTCCTCGTCCGGGGGGACCGGGATGCGGCGGGTGCGCCCGGAGGCGGGATCGGTAATGTCCACCATGCCGTCCTCGGTGCCGAGGGCGATCGTGAAGATCGGGATGCCGCGCTCGGCGGCTGCCTCGGCGGCATCGAGTGGGTCTGCCTGGCCGACCGTATTCTGGCCGTCGGAGAGCAGGATGATGACCGCGGGGACGCGTTTCTCCGGGTCTACCTGCGGGGCAGTCGGCGTAGGTGCGCCACCCGGGGTGTCGAGGGCCTGCTGCTCCTGGATCTCCTGGAGCGCGTCGATCTGCTCGATCGCGGTCATGAGCCCGTCGCCCATGGCGGTGCCGCTGAGGGGCCGCAATTTCGCCAGCGCCTCGCTCAGCAACTCGCGGTCAGTGGTCGGAGACGCGTTCACGGTGACGCCGTTCGAGAACGAGATCAGGCCAACCCGGAACTTCGGCGGCAGGATTTCGAGGAGAAGGTTGCCTGCGGCCTGGGCGGCGTCGAGGCGGGTGGGCTGCACGTCTTCGGCGCGCATCGAACCGGAGACGTCGGTGACGAGAATGACGGTCGCTTCCTCGCGCGGGATTTCGAAGCTCGCCTCTGGCCGGGAAAGGGCGAAGATGAGCGCCGCGAGCGAGCCGATATACAGCGCCGTCGGGAGGTGCCGCCGCCAGCCGGGCTCTTTGTCGACGAGATTCGCCAAGAGGTCCAGGTTCGTGAAGCGGACGGCGTAGTTGGCGCGCCGCTTCTGCACGAGGATGTAGGCGACGATCGCCAGGGGCACGATGATCAACGCGATGAGCGCGATCGGCGTCCCAAATCCATATGGGGAACCGAAACCCCAGGGAAGTCCGAAACTCACGCGAGCGCCCCTTTCCGGGAAAGCGAACCGGCCAGCGATTGCAGCCAATCGCCGCTGGTAGAGAGAACGATGTGGTTTGCGCCCGTCTTTCGCAAGTAGCCGGCCAATTCTGTGCGCTCCGCCTTTGCCGCCTCGGCGAAGCGTTCGCGCAGCTTGCGATTGCTGGTGTTGGCGCGAAGCTGGCGCCCGGTTTCGGGGTCGACGAGCCAGAGTTCGCCAACATCGGGAAGCTCAAGCTCGCGTTGGTCCTGGATTTCGATGGCGAGCACAGTGTGCCTGCCTGCCAGCTCCATCATCTGGCCCTGCCAGTCGCGCGGGCCGCGAAAATCGGAGACCACCGCAATCACACGCGACATCTTCGCGAACGAACCGACCCGCCCAAGCGCGGCCGCAAGCGAGCCGCCATCGCCCACGGGAGTCGGCGCTTCGTGCTCGCGGCGAAGGGTCTCGAGGACACCGAGCATGCCGGCGCGGCCCTGTGCCGGCGGCGCGACCTTCGGCTCGCCCGAGCCAAAAGAGAGAATCCCGACGCGATTGCCGCGCCTGGTCGCGATGTTGCCAACGGCGATCGCGACTCCCTCGGCGACATCGGCTTTGCGCCGGTCGGCCGTGCCGAAGTGCATCGAGGCAGACGTATCGAGCACCAGCCAGGTGGTGACCATGCGCTCGGCGATCATCGCGCGGACGTGGGGCTCGCCGGTGCGAGCGGTGACGTTCCAGTCGATGCGGCGAATGTCGTCGCCAGTTTCATATGCGCGAATGAGGGCGAGTTCGGAGCCCTGGCCGGTCACCGCGCTCTGGTAGTCGCCGTTGAGCAGCCCCGAGATGCGCCGCCCGATGGTGATGTCGAGCGCGCGGAGCACCTGGTCCGGGACTGGACCGGGGCCCGGGCGCGCCGGGGTGCGCACCACCTGGAGATGCGTCGAGCGATTCACGCGGAGACCTCGTCGCGGTCACGTTCCCGGCCCGAGAGCTCCACGCGCGGCGCGGGGATGGTCGCGAGGACGGCATCGAGGATCGTATCGGCGGTGATACCCTCGGCGAGCGCCTGGTAGGTGAGGACGAGGCGATGCCGGAGGACGTCTTTCGCGAGGTCGGTGACGTCCTGCGGGGTCACGTAGCGCCGGCCGCGAAGAATCGCGAGCGCCCGGGCGGCGTGCACGAGGTTAATCGAACCGCGCGGGCTGGCGCCGAACGCGATATGACCCGTGTGTCGGCGGAGGTTGAACTGGTCCGGCTTGCGGGTTGCGAGCACGAGCGTAATTGCGTATTCGGCGATAGCGCGGTCGACGTAGACCTCGGGGACCATGGCGCGCGCCTTGCCGAGGTCTTCGAGAGAGAGCACTTCTTTCACGTTCGCCGGCGCAGCCAGCGAGCGCTGCACGACCGTGAGCTCCTCGGCGGGCGTCGGGTAATCGACGAGCACCTTCATCATGAAGCGGTCGACCTGGGCCTCCGGGAGCGGGTAGGTGCCTTCGGATTCGATCGGGTTTTCGGTTGCCATAACGAGGAATGGAGATGGCACCGGGAAGGTCTGCTTGCCGATCGTCACCTGTCGCTCCTGCATCACTTCGAGGAGGGCGGACTGCACCTTGGCGGGCGCGCGGTTGATTTCGTCGGCGAGGAGGAAGTTGCAGAACACCGGGCCGAGTTCGACATCGAAAGTGCCCGTGTTGGGGCGGTACATCCGCGTCCCCACGAGGTCGGACGGCACGAGGTCGGGAGTGAACTGGATGCGCTGGAAGGAGCCACCGAGGACATCGGCGGCGGTCTTAATGGTGAGCGTCTTGGCGAGGCCGGGGACACCTTCGATGAGAAGATGACCGCCCGAAAGAAGACCGACCATGACTCGCTCGAGCAGCTGCTGCTGGCCGACGATCACGCGCTTCATTTCGTACAGGGCGGATTCGAACACGGCGCTGACATCCGGTGAGTTGGGAGCGCTTTCGGACTGCGACATGCAGGAGGGTCTCCGGTCTTTGGATTAGCCATAGAGTGCGTGGTGCGTGTGAAATTTGGCGTTAAGTAAGGGTAGGAATGGGAAACTGCTGGACGTCCCACTGGTTCGCGGCTCGATGGCGTAATTATGGGGCACTGTTGCGCCTGCAAGTAGGTCGATTCCTGGCGCGGACGGCGCCTCCGCGGGGGTAATATGTTTCATTCGGCTACGCGGGAGCAAAGATGCGGGTCCTGATGCTGGCGTGCGTACTCTGCCTCGCTACTGGAATGGCTGGCGCCTTGGCGTCCGGTGGTGAGCCGCGTGCGACCGCGAGCGCGGCCCTTCCGGATATGGCTGTCGAATTTGATTCTGTCGAGATTTATCCGGGAGGCCTCACGTACCGGCGCTTTCGATTCGTAAATGTGGGCTCGGTGGCGGTCGACCTCACTGCCTACCGCTGGCGTGTCTGGAACTCTGACGACGAACTCCTGTCGGCTGATGTCACCCTCCTGTTCCCGGAGCAACAAGTCTCACTGCCTGGCACGATGCTGCAGCCGGGCGAGTCCGTTCCCCAATCCTTTTGGATCCCCTGGTCGGCCAGGCCGCGCCAGATAGTGGAACTTGTTTTGGCCGGGCCAGGCGCCGAATCGTCCGTGCAAAACAACCAGCTCTTCATCGACGTGACGGCCATATTCCGCCGACACCTCGTCATTCCCGGGCTGGCGGGCGATGAGGGCACGAACACCCAGATGGAGGTGACTGCGGCGGCGGCTCTGCAAGCTGTTTGCGCGGATGCCGATTGCACCCTGGTCGAGATCGAGGTGGCGGTCTCCTACACGTATGACGGAAGGCTGGGCTCGGACGCAGAAATCAGGGTGTACGCCAGGCAAGACGACGCGTGTCTCGTGCCCGACTACTCCGCGCTGCCAATTTCTATCGGTTCGTATTCGACGACGACAACCGCCGTACTGAATCGCATTGACCCGCTCGGTTGCCCGGACACGCCCACGACGGTCCGCATCTCCTCGCTGCAGACTTGCTTCGCCAGATCGAGGCTCACCCATTGCCAGGCGATCCCGGCCGGCGTGGAACTCGCCATCGTGCGTGAACCCTGACTATTGCCAGGCGAGGTCAGTTGGCGCTTCCGCGCGCCTGCTTAACCGCCTGCCGGGCAACGCGCCCGGTCGTGCAGGGGTGGCCCGTTCCCGTTCGGAGAGGCCCCGGGGCCACCGGAGTTTCGCCGCCGCAACAGCCCGGACGACGCGATGCCCATTGCGCATCCTGTCGCGTAGAATCTCCCACAAATCCAATCCCGGAGGCGCTCTGTGGAAGTCCCATTGTTGGTCAACGATTTCCTTCGTCGAGCCGCCAAGCTCTACCCGAATAAGATAGCCATCGTCGATGGCGATCAGCGCTTCACCTATCGCGAATACCAGCAGCGCTGCAACCAGCTCGGCCATGCGCTGCTCGCTCTCGGCATCCAGGCGGGCGACCGCGTCTGCATTCTCAGCCCGAACAGCCACTATTTCCTCGAAAGCTACTACGGCGTGACCCAGATCGGCGCGATCCTTGTGCCGCTGAACTACCGCCTTGTCGCTGCGGACCACGAGTACATCATCAACCACGCCGGCGTGAAGGCCGTGCTCGTCGACTACGAGTACACGAAGGTCATCGACGAGATTCGCCCGAACCTGCCGGACGTGCAGCACTGGATCAGCGCCGACCCGAGCGCGAACAAGGTCACCCCCGCCGGCTGGACCGATTGGGACGAACTCGTTGCCCCGCAGCCGGTGACCCACACGCCGGCTATCGAGCAGGACGAGAACGACGTCACCTCCATTAACTACACCTCCGGCACGACGGCGCGGCCCAAAGGCGTGATGCTCACGCACCGCAACTGCTACATCAACGCTTACAACTTCATCGCCCACCTGCGCGTTGGCCACACCGACGTCGAGCTCTGGACGCTGCCGATGTTCCACGCGAACGGCTGGGGCGGGCCCTTCGCGATCACGGCGATGGGTGGCACCCACGTCGTCCTGCGCGCGGTCGTCGGCGCCGAGATCTACCGGCTCATCGAGGAAGAGAAGATCACCTTCGCCTGTATGGCCCCGGCCGTGCTCAGCACCATCCTGAACTACGTCGACAAGGACAAGCATCAGATCACGACGAAGCCGCGCTTCACCGTCGCTGGCGCACCGCCGCCCGCCGCCTTCATCGAGCGCCTCGAGAAGGAACTCGGCTGGGAGTTCATGCAGATCTATGGCCTTACCGAGACTGCGCCGCTGCTCACCGTCTCGGTGCCGGACTACCAGAATCCCGATGGCGACGATTACGCCCGCCGCGCCCGCGCAGGCGTCGAAGTCATCGGCTGCGACATCCAGGTGCTGGACGAACAGGGCCAGCCGGTTCCCATGGACGGCGTCTCGATCGGCGAAGTCTGCGCGCGCGGCAACATGGTCCTCAAGGGCTACTGGCTACAACAGGAGGAGACCGACCGCGCCATCTACGACGGTTTCTTCCACTCTGGCGACCTCGCCGTCTGGGACGAATTCGGCAATATCCACATCGTCGACCGGAAGAAGGACGTCATCATCTCGGGCGGCGAGAACATCTCCTCCCCGGAGATCGAAGATGCGCTCTACAAGCACCCGGCCGTGCTCGAATGCGCGGTTATCGGTGTGCCCAGCGAGAAGTGGGGCGAGACGCCGAAGGCCCTTGTCGTCCTCCGCGCCGGCATGACCGCGACCGAGCAGGAGATCATCCAGTTCAGCCGCCAGCACCTCGCCCACTTCAAGGCGCCGACCAGCGTCGATTTCGTCGAAGCGCTGCCCCGGACGGCGACCGGCAAGCTCCAGAAGTTCGTGATTCGCGACCAGTACTGGAAGGGCGTCACGCGCCGCGTGAACTAACCGCGACGATCAACGACTCGATGAAAGGCGCCGGCTGTCCGGCGCCTTTCTGGTTCGCCTGGGGCGCGTGTACTCAACGTTCCGGCGCTCCCCGAATGGCGCCGGACAGCCGGGAAATAAATTGCTTCGTTTCGAGTGAATGAACGTTCAATTTCGGCGCGAACCATGTATGCTTACCGCTCGGTAACCAACTCCGGGAGGCTCTTCGCCATGACTAGTGATCTCGCACGACCCATTTCGCTCGACACGATCAATCTCCTCGGAGACGACGACCTGTTCCTTCGCTACGAACAGCACGAGGCATTCTCCCTCCTGCGGCGCGAAGACCCGGTCCACTGGAACCCCGGCAACGAATATGTGAAGGGCTGGTGGGACATCACCAAGTATGAGGATGTCCTCCACGTCTCGCGGCACACGGAGATTTTCAGCTCCGAGGGCGGGATCACGATGTACGAACCGCGCGACGCAGATTCCGCCTCCGCCGCCGCCGCCGGGAATGGCAAGATGCTGATCACGATGGACCCGCCGCGCCATGTCCGGCTGCGGCGCCTCGTGAACAAGGGGTTCACCCCTCGCGCTGAGAATGCGATGGAATCGCACATCCGGACCATCACGAACCAGCTCCTCGACGATGTCGCGGGCAAGGACAACATCGATTTCGTGACCGAAGTGGCCGCGAATCTCCCGCTGGCCGTCATCTGCGAGATGATGGGCGTCCCGCGCGAGGACTGGAACCTGATGTTCACGCTGACCAACAAGGTGCTTGGCCCTGCGGACCCGGAGTACCAGACGGACGTCCCGGAGGAGCAGCGCGGCACCCCCGACGCAGCCCGCACGACCGGCAATATCGGCACGATGCAGATGTTCGGCTACTTCACGCAGGCCGTGATGGAGCGGCGAACCACGCGCACCGAAGACCTGGTGAGCCTCCTCATCGACTCCGAAGTCGACGCCGAGAACCTCTCCGACGAGGACATTCTCTGGTTCTGCTTCCTCCTCATCCTCGCCGGCAACGAGACCACCCGGAACGGCATCTCCGGCGGACTGCTGACGCTTTGCGAACACCCGGAGCAGCGTGCCCGGCTCCAGGGCGACCTCGTTGGCTCACTGCCGGTCGCGGTCGAAGAACTCCTGCGCTGGGTTTCGCCGGTCATGCACATGGCGCGCGTTGCGACGCAGGACGCGGAGATTCGCGGCCGCAAGATCGCGAAGGGCGACCGCGTCGTGCTCTGGTACCCCTCGGTCAATCGCGATGAGGACATGTTCGTGAACCCGAACACGCTCGATCTGCTGCGCACGCCGAACGAGCATCTTGCCTTCGGCATCGGCGAACATTTCTGCCTCGGCGCCGGGTTCGCCCGGATGGAGCTGCGCGTCATGTTCGAGGAGCTCTTCACGCGCTTCCCGAAGGTGCAGGTCAACGGCCCGGTGGAACGGCTCAAGTCGACCTTCATCGGCGGCATCAAGCACCTGCCCGTCTCCCTCAACGGCTAGCAACCGCTGTTTGAGACACGCAATCACGCGAAAGAGGCTCCCAATTTGGGAGCCTCTTCTGTTGGATCGAATGTGGACCGGGATTAGTCCTTGGAGCAGACCATCACCGGGTCGTAATCCGGCATGTCGGTGATCTTCTCGGTGGGCTGGACCCAGGCGACCTTGCCGTCCTTGCCGACGACGAAGACGACGCGGTTCGCGATACCGCGTGCTTCGATGAGCACGCCGTACTTGCTGGCGGTGTCGCCCTGCGGCTTGAAGTCGCTGAGGATCGGGAAGCCTACTCCGAGCTGTTCTTTCCAGGCCTTCTGCGACCAGGCGTTATCCGAAGAGATAACTACCGGGATCGCGCCCTGGGCTTCGAACTCGGAGCGCTTCTGCTCGATGATCGGGAGCTGGGTGCTGCAGGCGCCGGAGAAGGCGGCCGGCACGAAGTTGATGATGACGGCGTTCTTGCCGCGGTAGTCGCTCAGCTTGAATTTGTCGCCGAGCGGGCTCGACGGGAGTTCAAAATCCGGGGCTTCGTCGCCCACTTTGAGTTCAGCCAAAGGTTCACCTCGCAATGGAATGCACCACCAGTGTACGGCATCGGAGATTCTGGGCGCGCACGCGGAGCTAAGCATACCCGAGAAGAGCCGCCCTAGAGGATCGGGAGATACTCGTTCAGTTCGAAATCGGTGACGTGGCGGCAGTACCGTTCCCATTCGATGCGCTTGTTGCGAATGAGGCTTTCGAAGACATGGTCGCCGAGCGCCTCGCGGAGGATCGTCGATTCTTCGGCCGCTTCGATCGCTTCGATCAAGGTGCCCGGGAGCATCTTGATGTTCCGGGCTTCGCGATCGCTGGCGCTCATCTCGAACACGTTTTCTTCGACCGGTGGCGGGAGCTTGAGCTCCTTTTCGATGCCATCGAGGCCGGCGGCGAGCATCACCGCGAACGCGAGATACGGGTTGCAGGCCGGGTCCGGCGAGCGGTATTCGATGCGCGTGTGCATCTCTTTGCCGGGCTTGTAGTCGGGGATGCGAATCAGGTCGCTGCGGTTGCGCTTCGCCCAGGTGAGGTAAACCGGCGCTTCGAACCCGGGGAGCAGCCGCTTGTAGCTGTTGACCCACTGGTTCGTGACGAGCGTGATCGCCCTCGCATGTTCGAGGAGGCCAGCCATGTAGCCCTGGGCGATGGCGCTCGGGTGGTACGGGTCGTCGCCATCGAAGAATGCGTTCCGTTCGCCCTTGAAGAGCGACTGGTGGGTGTGCATGCCGCTGCCGTTCTGGTTGGCGACGGGCTTCGGCATAAACGTCGCGTAGACGTTCTGGACGGCCGCGATCTCCTTGACCACCATGCGGTAGGTCATGGCGTTGTCTGCCATGGTCAGCGCATCGGTGTAGCGAAGCGTGATCTCGTGCTGGCTCGGGGCGACTTCATGGTGGCTGTATTCGACTTCGATGCCCATCGCCTCGAGGGCAAGCACCGTTTCGCGGCGCAGGTCGTGCGCGGCGTCGGCGATCTGGTCGAAGTAGCCGCCACGGTCGAGCGGAATCGTGCTGTTCGCGTCTTTAAAGTAGAAGTACTCAAGCTCCGGGGAGACGTAGAACGTGTAGCCGAGGTCGGCTGCGCGCTTCAGCTGGCGGCGCAGGACGAAGCGCGGATCGCCTTCGAACGGCTCGCCATCCGGGCGGTAGATATCGCAGAACATGCGCGCGACGCCACGCTCTTTCGGGCGCCAGGGTACGAGCTGGAACGTGGTTGGGTCAGGGCGCGCGATCATGTCGGACTCGTCGATCCGTGCGAATCCTTCGATGGACGAACCATCGAAGCCCATGCCGTCCTCAAGCGCTTTTTCCAGCTCTTCGACCGTGATGGCGAAGCTCTTCAGGCTCCCCACGATGTCGGTAAACCAGAGGCGGATGAACTTCACGTCATTTTCGCGGCAGGCGGAGATGACGTAGCTCGCGGATTCATCGGACATACAGCAGCCCTCCTGCGCCATCATAGCGCGAACGTGTTACGAGAGGGTTGCGGATGTAGAAACGCATGTTTTATAGCCCACTTAACGCAACCGGCCAGATTATCGTAAACTCCTCGCGTGACGTTCCCGCCCGTCCAAACAGAACAGCGCACCCTAGCCGTCCAGAAAGCGATTGAGTCCTGGGTGCGGAAGCTTGTCGATTTCTCCCAGCGCAACAATCTCCTCTACTTTCGCGACCTCAAGGCTGGCACGCTGAACCTCGACGATGCCGAACCTGCGCATTTCGACCGGCTGCTGGCGGGCGAGGCCGTGGCTCTCTCGCGCCTCCGGCCCGGCGAAACACCCGAAGCGAACGAGCGAACGGCGCGCTCGATGCTCGGGATCTGGCGGCGAGCACTGGCCAACCACGAAGAACGCGGCCTCCAGACGCTGTTTCTCGCGCACGGAATGGCGACCTGGAACGACATGCGCGCGCCAACTCGCGAAGGCGTCCAGCCGCGTCCGCTGCTCTCACCCATCCTGCTCTATCCGATTGCCGTCGAACGCGCCGGGCGGGAAGGCCAGGGGTTCAACCTCCGCCTCGCCGGGGAGCCGCAGATCAATCTCGTGCTGCTGCTCGCGATGAAAGAATGGGCGGGCCTCACGATCGACCCGGAAGCGCTCTTGCAGGTCCCCGCCGCCGAAGATTTCCGGCCCGAACTCGCCTATCAGCGGCTTTTCGACGCGGCCAGGCAACTCCCGGGATTTGCGATTGTCGATCGAACGGTACTCGGCAACTTCGCCTTCCAGAAGATGGCACTGGTCGCCGACCTCCTCGCGCACCCGGATATTTTCGCGGGCCACGACCTCGTTGCGGCCATCGCCGGGAGCGCCGAGGCTCGCGTCAGCCTTTCGGGTCGCACCGGGCCGGAAGAACAGCTCCCGGAAGCCCTCGACCCGCAAGATGACGCTTTTGACGCGGTGGACGAATTCGACGCGCCGGCGATCGGTGAACCTGGCGACTTCGAACCCGGAGCGAGGCTGCCCGAGCCGGTTTCCGCACCGACGCTGCCTGGCGAGCGTCCGAACTCGCCCGCAGAGGTCGATCTCGATTCGATCGACCCCTCTGACGAGTTCCTGGTCCTCGATGCGGATTCGAGCCAGCAGCGGGTTATCCTGCGAGCGCTCGCGGGCCAGCATGGCGTCATCCAGGGGCCGCCCGGCACCGGCAAGAGCCAGTCGATCGTGAATCTCATCGCAAGTTTCGCCGCCGAGGGCAAACGCGTGCTCTTCGTGGCCGAAAAGCGGGCCGCGCTCGAAGTCGTCCTTAACAGGCTGCAGAATCTCGGGCTGGGGCACCTCGCGCTCGACCTCCACGGCGCCGATGTCTCGCGCAAGGCCGTGATGGCGCGCATCGCCGACGCCTTCGAGGCCGTCCGCGACTCAGTAGCGCCGCCGGACCAGGAGATTCACGAGACCTTCGTCCAGCGCCGGGCGGCCCTCGTCGCCCACGCCGATCGGATGAACCGGCCAGGCCCTGGCGGCGTCACCCTGCATTCGGTCTTCGGCGCGCTGCTGGACCTGCCGCCGGGGCTCACCTCAGAGACTCGCTGGCGGGGCGCCGCACTCGAAGCGCTGAGCGGCCCTCCGAGCCGCCGGGTCACCGAACTGCTGACCGAAGCGAGCACCATCGCGCTCCTGTTCGCGCGCACGCCCGGCGCGGCATGGTCGGCGTTCGCTTTTCCCGATGGGCATGCAGCGCTGGCGGCGATGGACGTCGTCCACACGCTGCGTTCAAAAGACTTGCCCGGCGCTGACCAGGCGCTCGATTACTTCGTGGCAGCGTGCGGGCTTTCGCCAACGGATGATCTCGCGGTCATGCGTGAACGCGTGCAGGCTGCGAACGCCTGGCTCGGAGTCTCCGCCGACTACGGAGATGCTTTGTACGACGCCGACATGCCGCTGTTGGTCGCGAAGCTCGCGCCAGCCAGCGCCAGCGGCATCGGCGGATTCTTTAAGCGGCTCGGCGGCGGCTACCGTTCGACCCGCAAACAGGTCGAGGGGCTGCGGAGGACTCCAGCGCCGCCTGCCCAGATGCACATGGAGATGATGAACGCGGTCGCCACCCGGGACCGCTGGCGGAGAACCGGCGCGTCTGTCCCACCCGCAAAAGGCCCGGCGGAAGCAGCCCAGCACGCCACGCAGCAACTCGATGCCTCGCTCGGCGCCCTCGCAGCCACTTCACGAGAGCCCCTGGTCTTGCCACCGTCGATCGTCGACCTCGCGGACTGGCTCGACGCGCTCCACATCCAGCGCTCCGATGCGCCCCGGGCGGCGCGCGCGGTCGAACTTCGAGACGCGATTGCCGCAGCCGGCGCGGGCGATTTCCTCGACGAGGTCGAGCGCGGCGTGGCGGTCCCGGCAACCTGGGCGATGCATTTCCAGCACGCCTACCTCACCTCAATGTTGGACCAGGCCCGGACGCTCGACAGCACGCTCGCCGGGTTCGATGGCCGCTACTTCGACGAACTCGTCGACGAGTTTTGCGACCTCGACCGCCAGCGCCTCGAAATTGCCGCGCAGCGGGTCCGCCGGGCCCATGCCGAGCGCGCAATTGCGGCCATGAACCGCTTCCCGGAGCAGGAATCGCTGGTCCGCCGCGAATCCCAGAAGAAGACGCGACACCTGCCGCTGCGCACGCTCGTTGCACGCGCGCCCGATGTGCTGACCGCGCTCTCGCCCTGCTGGATGGCGAGCCCGCTCTCCGTGAGCCAGCTGCTGGATATCGAACGGCGAACCTTCGACGTCGTCATCTTCGACGAGGCCAGCCAGGTGCTCCCCGAGGACGCGGTCTGCTCGCTGGTGCGCGCCGAGTACGCGATTGTCGCGGGTGACAGCCGCCAGCTGCCGCCGACGACCTTCTTCGCAGCCGGCGTCGAAGATGGCGAAATCGACGACGAGGACGAAGTTGGCGGCTTCGAGAGCTTGCTCGACCAGATGATGGCGCTCGTCCCGGAGCCGTGGCTTCTGGAGTGGCACTATCGCAGCCGCGACGAGCGCCTGATCGCCTATTCGAACCGCGAAATCTACAACAACCGGCTCGTCACCTTCCCCGGGGCGCGGCCTGACTCGCCGGTGCGCCACTTTCTCGTCGATACGGCAAACGACGCGAACGAGGAGAGTTCGAACGCCGAAGTGACGCGCGTGGTCGAACTCATCTTCGAGCACGTGGAGAACCAGCCGGGGCAGTCGCTCGGGGTGATCGCGCTCGGGATCAAGCACGCCCAGCGGCTCCAGGACGCCTTCGACCGCGAACTCCTGCGGCGGGGCGCGGATATGACCTTCTTCGGCGAAACCCAGGCTGAGCCGTTCTTCATCAAGAATCTCGAGCGCGTCCAGGGCGACGAGCGGGACGCGATCATCCTCTCGGTCGGTTACGGGAAGGACGCGAGCGGCAAGCTGCCGCTCCGCTTCGGACCGATTCTCCAGCAGGGCGGCGAGCGGCGGCTGAACGTCGCGATCACGCGCGCGCGGAGTTCGATGACCCTCGTTTCCTCGTTCTCGCACCTCGAAATGGACCCGGAGAAGTGCGAGGGCCGGCGGGGGCTCGAACTGCTGCGAGGCTACCTCGAATACGCCTCGACCCTGCAGGCGAACCCGATTGGGCGCGGCGGCGGGCTCCCCGGTGGCGTCGAACGGGCGATTGCGGACGCGCTGGAGCAGCAGGGGCTGCAACTCGTGCCGCGTCTCGGCTCCTCAACCTACCGGGTGGACGTCGCCGTGCGCGAGCCCGGAGATGATGGCGCCTTCGCCCTCGCGATCGAAACCGATGGCCCGTCCTACGCCTCCGGGGCGACCGCCCGGGACCGCGACCGACTCCGTCCGCAGCAGCTCGAGCGACTGGGCTGGCGATTCCACCGCGTCTGGACGCCGGACTGGGCGCGCAACGAGGCCGCCGAGACCGCGCGCATCATGGACGCCCTCCGAGAGATCGAACCGCCAGCACTGCCGGTCGTTCGGCCCGTGGCTGAAGCTATGCCGCTCGAAAGTCCGCCGCCTGCCATCCAGGGATTCGCCGCATTCGAACCAGGAGACGAATTCGAAGCCGAGGTCGAGGGCGAGAGCGAGCCAACGATCGAGGCTCCGGCGGACGAACGAGCACCGCGCCCGCGCATCGCACGGCGGCAGTCAGTGGACCAGTACTCACTCCGGGAGCTGGTGATGCTGGTCGAATGGATCCAGTCGGATGGCCGCCTGCGCACGGACGAGGAGCTGCTCGACGCGATGGTCGGCGAACTCGGCTTCTCGCGCCGCGGTTCGCGTATCGAGCGAGCAGTCCGGCAGGCGATTGCGGTCTCCCGGCCTCCGGGCGGCTAACGTCTCGGCGGCAGCGGCGGTTTCGGCTCGCCCCAGTGGTCCCAGTAGGCGACCTCAGCGATTGGCCGGCGGCGAACCGGTCCGAAGCGGCCCATCGGCCAGCCAATGGGAATCAGCGCGGCGGTGTGCGCGTCTGCAGGGATGCCGAGGAGGTCCCGCACGGCATCCTCGTCGTGGCGATGGAGTGTGGTCATCACACAGCCAAGCCCAAGCGCACGCGCCGAGAGCATGAGGTTCTGAATCGCAGGATAGATGCTCGACCCGGAGGCGATGCCCGTGTTCACCGGGAGCAGGAAGCCGCAGGGGATGATGATGACGGGCGCCTCATGCAGGTGGTCAGCGAGGTATTGTCCGGCGGCGAACCGCTTCGTCAGGGCGGCGAGCGCTTCCGGGTCGCCTCCAGCCCGCGTCCCGGGATTCGACTCCTCGATGTACAGGTCCCACTGGCGCGCATAGATCTGCTGGAGCGCGAGCTTCTTTGCCGGGTCCTTCACGACAAGGAAGCGCCAGGGCTGCTTGTTGCCGCCGTTTGGCGCCTGGGTCGCGGCCCAGACGATCTTCTCGATGTAGGCGTCCGGCACCTGGTCCGGCTTGAGGCGGCGCATGGCGCGTTGCGTGCTCATCGCCGTGAACAGATCGGGCTCGGCATACGGGAGATTCATCGCGCGCGTCCTTCCCCGGACCTACATGTGGTCCGGTGCGCTCATGCCCATCAGCGCGAGGACGCGAGCGAGCGAGACCTTGGACGCGAGCAACAGCCGGAGCCGGGCTCGCGTCTTCGCCTCGTCTTCGGTGATGACCTTCAGGCTGGAGTCATTCTGCTGCTTGAAGGC
>JBBSKE010000025.1:0-16101 GCA_038256595.1 Tepidiformales bacterium
AGCCCGAGGAAGCTCGCGTCCGAATCGGCGTAGGTCGCGAGGAGGAGGGCATCGACCGCATAGGTCAGCGGGTTGATGAGCGCGAGCACTTCGAGCCAGCGCGGCAGGCCATCGATGGGGAAAAACGCGCCGGAAAAGAAGAGCAGCGGGAAGAGCACGAGGTTCATCAGCAGGTGGAACCCCTGGATCGAGGAGATGCGCGAAGCCAGCGCCTGGGCAACCCCCGCGAGCATGATGTTCAGCAGGAAGATGACGAACACCGCCAGGAGAATCCCGGGGACGAGGCCGTATCGCCATTCGAATTCGACGAACGGCGCGGCGACCAGCAGCACCACGATGCCCTGCAGCGAGCCAATGAAGACGCCCGCCAGCGACTTTCCGAGGAGAATGACGCGCGGCGAAACTGGCGAAACCAGGAGCATTCGCAGCAGGCCCGAGTCGCGGTCCTTGTAGAACGAGGCGCTGGAGAACGTCGAGGAGAAGACGCAGGTCATGACAATGATCCCGGGAACCAGGTAGGCGGTGAAGTCGCCGGCCGGGAGGTTCGCCGGCTGCAATCCCGAACTCACACCGTTGCCGAGGAAGACGAGGATGAGCAGCGGCGTCAGGATCGAGGAGTAGAGCTGGGAGCGGGAGCGGACGACGCCCCGGATGTCGCGCGAGAAGAGCGCCCCACAAGCGGCGACGGCGCTCATCGAACGGCCCCGGCGGGAGATTCGAGGCGGCGGCCGACGTGCTGGAAATAGGCGTCTTCGAGCGTCGAACCACGAACGACGACCGAGCGAATCGCCCCGGGAGCGAGTTCGAAGAGTCGCGGAATGAGCGCCGAGGCGTCGTCGCAGGTGATGCGCAGACCGCTTTCGGAGATGGTGACCTCGCCCGCGCCGGGGAGGGCGGCGACGATGCCCGGGTCCAGCGGCCGGGATTCAAGCGTTTCGACCACGACGGACTCGCGGCGCAGGCCAGCCTTGAGCTCCTCGGGCGTGCCGGTGGCGATGAGGCGGCCATCGCGCAGGAAGGCGACCTGCTCGCAGACCGAATCGGCCTCGGCGAGGTCGTTCGTCGCAAGCAGGATCGTGCGCGAACCCCGGGCGTCGCCGAGGAGGGCGCTCCAGAGGTTGCGCCGCTCATCGGGGTCGATCCCGGTGGTCGGCTCGTCGAGGAGGAGGAGGGCCGGGTCGTGGATGAGCGCGCGGGCGACTTCGAGACGCCGGCGCATGCCCCCGGAGAGCTTCGCGATCGGGTCATTCGCACGCGATTCGAGCCCAAATGTGCGCAGCAGTGCCCCGGCGCGGGCGCCAAGCGCGGCGCCGCCGAGTCCCTGCATCCGCCCGGCGAGGACGAGCAGTTCGGTCGCGGTCATGCCCGGGTCCTGGGCGTTCTCCTGGAAGACCATGCCGATTTTCGCTTTCGCCGTGGCAGAGGGCGGCGCCCCGAAGACAAGCATTTCGCCTTCGGCCGGGCGCTCCATGGAGGCGACAAGGGAGAGGAACGTGCTCTTGCCGCTGCCGTTCGGACCAAGGAGGCCATAAACAACGCCAGCGGGAACATCGAGGGAGAGGTGATCTAACGCCCGGCGTTCGCCATACAGGCGAGACACATCGCGTGCCGTAATCACGGCGGCGGGCATGGAAATGGTCACAACTTCGAGTGTCCCACCGGGGGCCGCACCGGGCGAACGGCGAAGTTAAGGGCAAGATGAGCGCATTCGCACCAGTTCATCAGTAGGACCGCGCGGCAGCAAGGTGACGGGCGACTGGCCGCGGAATCCACCGCCGAAGGCTAGCAAATGCATGCACCGGGACGGCTTTGCTAGTTGTAGTCGGTCAACATGCGCACGGCCTGGCTCATGAAAATGAGCAGGAAGATGGCGCCGAGCGGGCTCAGGTCGATCATGTTCGATTGCGGCATGACCTTGCGGATCGGGTCGATAATCGGGTCCGTCACGCGGTGGAGCATCTGGTAAATCGGGCTCGACTGGTCAATCGGGAACCAGCTCAGGAGCGAACGGGCAATCACAGCCCACATGAGCATGTTAATGAAGAGGAGCGTGATATCGGAGAGATACGGGTTTATGGCGACTATCTCCACCACGCGGCACGTGGGTTATGGGAGAAATAATACCAAGAATCAGGCGGGGTTGCAGTCAACCTCCGGTATACCTCTCGTGAAACCGGCAGCGACCGGCGGCAGCGGCGCATAGACGGTGTGCCCGCGAGCGGGGAACATGGGGGTATGCATGGACCAGTCTCCCCTTGGGTCGTCGCCGGGCGAATCATTTCGATTATCGGGATGTCGTGTGCCGCGGCGGTTGGCATCCTCGGCCTGGTCGGGCCAATCTGGCCCTGGGCCATTTTCGGCGGGATCACGTTCTGGCCGTTCTTCTTCCTGATCGTCTTCGTCGAGCGCTATTCGGCGAAGCAGGGGTGGATTGGCCCGGAGGCTCACGCATCGATGTATACGGAGCCCCCGGACTAGCGATTCGTTAGCTGGCCGGGATGAGTCCCGCGCCGCGCGCCCACTGGTACTTCGCACCCAGCACCTGGACCGGGATCTCCGTCGAGTAGGCGTAGGACGGCACGCCGTGGCGGTAGAGGAACTCGGCCGCCTCTTCGACTTCGACGTCACCCGCGAGCGATGCAACGATCGGCTTGTGGATGCCCTTCGCCTTCATCTCCTCGATGACGTCCACCACGAGATTCGCGAACACCATCGGCGGCGTGATGATCGTGTGCCAGTAGCCGAGGATGATCGAGTGGATGCGCGGGTCCTCGAGTGCGAGGGCGATGGTCGCTCGGTAGGTCGAGGGCGGCTCGCCACCGGTGATATCGACGGGGTTGCCGGCCGCCCCGAACGGCGGAATGAACTTGCGGAAGGCCGCATCGAGGTCGTCCGGCATGGCCATGAGCGAGAGGCCAGTATCGACGCAGGCGTCCGAGAGAAGCACGCCGGAGCCGCCAGCGCCCGTGATAATGACCACGTTTTCGCCGGCCGGGGTCGGCAGCACCGGGATGCCGCGGGCGAATTCGAGCAGGTCGCGCAGCGTCTTGGCGCGAATTACGCCGGACGCGGCGAGCACGTCGTCGTAGACCTTGTCGTTGCCCGCGAGCGCCCCGGTATGGGACTTCGCCGCTTTCGCTCCCGCAGCCGTGCGGCCCGCCTTGAGGGCGATGACCGGCTTCTTCAGCGAGACCCGCTTGGCGACCTCGGCGAAGGCGCGGCCGTCCTTGAGGTCCTCGAAGTGCTGGGCGATGACTGTAGTGTTGTCGTCCTGTTCGAAGAAGGTGAGGAGGTCGTCCTCATCGATATCGGACTTGTTGCCGAGCCCGACGATGGCCGAGACGCCCATGCCGGCCGAGCGGCTGAACCCGACGATCGCCATGCCAATGCCGCCGGACTGCGAGGAGAGCGCGGCGTGGCCCTGGACCGTGTAGGCGGTGCAGAAGGTCGCGCAGAGGTTCTTCCACGTGTAGTAGAAGCCGTAGATGTTCGGGCCCATGAGGCGAATGTTGTACTTCTGGCCGATTTCGACGAGTTCCTGCTGGCCCTCGACGTTGCCGGTCTCAGAGAAGCCCGAGGGGATGAGAATCGCGCCGGCCACGCCCTTTTCGCCGCATTCGATGAGCGCGCCGGGGACGAACGCCGCCGGGATGGCGAAGACCGCGACATCCACATCGCCGGGGATGTCCTTGACCGACTTAAACGCGGCGATGCCTTCGATTTCGGCCGCTTTCGGGTGTACCGGGTAGATTTTGCCTTCGTAGCCGCCGTTAATGAGGTTCTTCATCACGGAGTTGCCGATTTTGCCCTCTTCGGCGGAGGCACCGATGACCGCGACCGCCTCCGGCTTCATGATCCGGTTCATCGCGACCACGATATCGTCATGGGCGGGGCGGCTGCGCTCGGGCGCCGGGTCGAAGTCGAGCGCGATGCGGAAGTCGACGGCGACTGCGCTGTTCGCGGTCGCAACGACCGGGTTGAGATCGACCTCGGAGATCTCTGGGAAGTCGGTCACCAGCTGGCCAACGCGCTCGATGATGCTCGTGATGAGCGAGCGGTCGACGCCGGCGGCGCCGCGCACGCCATCGAGGAGCTGGGCCGCGCGAATCTTGTTCAGCATCTGGCCAGCTTCGTCGCCAGTGATCGGCGCGAGGCGAAAGGTCACATCCTTAAATACTTCGACGAGCACGCCGCCGATGCCGAAGGCAACGAGCTTGCCGAAACTCGGGTCGGTAATCGCGCCGACGATGACTTCGAGGCCCGGGGCGACCAGCGCCTGGACCTGCACGCCGTCGATCTTCGCACCCGGGACATGCTGCTTCGCGCTGGCGATAATCTGGTCGTAGGCAGCGGAGACGGCAGCCGCATCTTCGAGCCCGACAATGACGCCGCCAACGTCGGTCTTATGAAGGATGTCGGCGGAAACGATCTTGAGCACGACCGGGTAGCCAATTGCCGTGGCCTTCTCGGCCGCATCCTGGGCGGAAGTGGCGAGCGCGTCGCCTGGGACCGGGATACCGTAGGCGTCGCAGATTGCGCGCGCTTCGATGCTGGTGAGCGAGGTCCGCCCCTCGGCGCGAGCGGTGTCCAGGACGGAACGGACGGCAGCGGAATTGGATTCGGTTAGGGTCGGCATAGTTCCTCAGTCGTTTGGGTAGATGTGAAGCCGGGTGGCGGCAGCCATGGCGCAGCACCGCAGAGGGCGCGCACACGCTTCACTTCTACGGCCTGACCGTAGGCCAGTCAAATCAATCGCGCGAAGCAGGCAGGTTCGCCGGGGTGTGACATCGCCTGTCGCACCTCTGGGAGCGCGCCGGTATAGTGCCGCACTAACGAACGCGAGCGCGAGGAGCCCGACATGGTCATCAATTCAAGCCTGAACGACAAGGTGCAGCAGCTGCTGCAGGACCAGATCGAACGTGGCGACCAGCTCGGCACACAGGTCGCCGCCTATCTCCACGGCGAGCCGCTGGTCAACACCTGGGCTGGCATCGCCGACACCCGGGCGATGCTGCCGGTCGAGGCGGACACGCTCTTCTCCTCGTTTTCGACGACGAAGGGCGTGGGCGCCTGCGCGGTGCATATGCTCGCGGACCGAGGGCTGCTCGATTATGACGACCCGGTAGCGAAGTACTGGCCCGAATTCGCCCAGAACGGCAAGGCGAACATTACGATCGCCCAGGCGATGAGCCACCAGGGCGGCCTCCACCGCCTCCCGCGGCCGGTCAAAGTCGACTTCGTCACTGACTGGGAAGCTGGCCTCCGCTGGATCGAAGATCTCGCGCCTGCCTACGAACCCGGCACGAAAACGGGCTACCACGCCGTCACCTACTCGTGGGTCGCGGGCGGCATCGTCCAGAAAGTGTCGGGCAAGCACATCCGCGACTTCGTGATCGAGGACATCGCCCGGCCGCTTGGCGTCGAAGGCGAAATGTACATCGGCATCCCGGACGACATCGACGAGAAGCGTCTCAGCCGGCTCAAGGCAGCTGGCGGTGGCGGCGCGCGCGCTGGCCTCGCGGACGCGCCCTCGATTCCCGCCGATCACCCCATGTTCGATGCGATGCCGCCGGATAGCGAGGTGAACTACAACGACATCCGCATCCGCCGCGCGAGCATGGCGGGCGCGAATGGCCACTTCACGGCGAACGGCCTCGCGAAGATGTACGGCGCGCTGGCGAACGGTGGCGTGGTCGAAGGTGTGCGGCTGGTTAGCGAGGCGCGCATCCCGTTCATGCAGAAAGTGCTCACGCGCGACACGGACATCGTGACGATGATGCCGATGCGCAAGGGTATCGGCTTCATGATGGGCGGCCTGACCGACGGCGTTCACGGCCCGCAGGGTCCGCGCGAGACGGCCTTCGGGCACGCGGGCAACGGCGGGTCCGTCGCCTTCGCCGACCCCGAACTCGGGCTCTCGATCGCGGTGACGCTGAACCTGATGCAGCCCGGCGGCAGCCTCACGAGCCCCGCCCTGGAGATCTGCGACCGGATTCGCGCCGAACTGCAGGCAGCGCCGGCGAAGTGATGCTCGGGCCTTTCGCCACTCGTTCGCCTTTTTAGTCGTTACGAACGCGGACGGCGATGGGCTCCAGATACTCGATCGGGGACTGATTTCGGTTGCTGAACAGCGCGGAAAACCAGTTCGTCTTCATCGCCTGCGGGGGGCGGCCGCCGAGGGCAACCTCGACCGCGCGGCGGTTCGTGTAGATCTTGGTGAGGGTGCGGCGCACTTCCTCGCGGTTGGCTTCGATTAGCAGGTCATCGAACAGCATGGCAATTCCTTCTGCCTCGGCGCCCCATACTGGGCGGATTCGGCGGTGCGTGATGGCAATGACGCTATATGCGCTCTGCATCTACCTTACCGAATTGTCGACGCTGTTTGCCGGGTTCGCTATCGAACGCTAGTGTTCGGCTATTGAAATGAACAGGGGTTCACGAAACCCGGAAGGAACTTTTGGTGAAGGTAAGTACTGGTTTTGGCGGAGGCTGGCTCACCGGCGTGCAGGATGCAGCCCGCCGCGCCGAGGACCTCGGTTATGACATTTGCGGCACCCCGGAGACCTCACACGACTCGATGCTGACCGCAGTCCTCGGCGCCGCCGCGACGGAGCGCATCGAGATCCAGACGAGCGTCACGATCGCGTTTCCGCGCAGCCCGATGATCCTCGCGATGGAGGCCTGGGACATCCAGCACCTGAGCAAGGGCCGCTTCTCGATCGGTCTCGGCAGCCAGGTAAAGGGCCACAATATCAACCGCTTCAGCATGGAGTGGGGCCCCGCCGCCCCGCGCATGAAGGAGTACATCCAGATGATGAAAGCCGTCTGGAAGTCGTTCCAGACTGGCGAAAAGCCCGAATTTCTCGGAAAGCACTACCACTACACGCTCATGACGCCGAACTTCAACCCCGGCCCAATCGACTTTCCGCAGCCGAAGGTCTTCCTCGCCTGCGTGGGCGATGCGATGGCGCGCGTGGCTGGCGATGTCGCCGATGGCGTCATGCCCCACGGCTTCATGACCGACAAGTACATGCGCGACGTGGTCCTGCCGAACATCGCGATCGGCCTCAAGCACTCCGGGCGCACCTGGTCGGACATCGAAATCACTGGCGGCGGCTTCACCGTCTTCGGCGAGACGGAATCGGAGATCGAGCAGGGTCTCGAGCGGCTTCGCCAGCCGATTTCGTTCTACGGCTCGACTCGCAGCTACCACGAAGTGTTCGAAGTACACGGGCTGAAGAGCCTCGGCATGCAGCTCCACGAGATGTCGCTGCAGGGCAAATGGGCCGAAATGCAGCAAGCAATCCCCGAAGAGGTGCTGCACACCTTCGCCCAGACCTCGACCTACGACAAGCTGCCGGAGTTCGTGAAGGAGCACCGCGAGTATGCGAGCCGCGTCGACATCGCGATGCCGTCGAACACACCGGAGCAAAAGGAACGGCTGGCCCACGTGCTCAAGAGCATCCAGGCGGTCGAAGTGCCACGGGCGCCGCGCGGCATCGAAGTGCCGGCCTAGCGCGCTCGCCAGCAAACGAACGAATTCGATGGCCCTTCCGTTCGCGGGAGGGCCATTCTCGTTGTCCGGCGACATGAAGAGTGCGCGATGCCCGCAAGCAGCGCTGCTCTTACACTCGTGCTGACCTTGTGGAGGCGTCGAGCCGCATGCTGGCAGCAATTCGAGCGTTTTTCGCAACCCCGGGCCGGCAGGCAATCGGTTGGTCCGTCATCGGCATTCTTGGCATTGGATTCGCCGCAGGTGGCACGATGCTCATGCTCAGCGGCGATGACGACGGCAGTAGGCCGTCCGCCAGCGCTGACCGGACCGCGACCGCCACGGCCAGCGCGAGTGCCTCCATCCCCGCAGGTTCGAGCACCGCGAGCACGACACCGACGATCACGCCCACTCGCGTCGGACTGACGGCCACCGCTTTCGCCGCCGAAGAAGCCGGGCGAACAGCGACGGCTCTCGCGCTCACGCCGACGCCGACCGCGTCCGTAGCCGCAACGAATACGCCTCCAGCGACTCCGACGCCGCCCTTCATCGACGACGACGAAGAGGATGATGACGCCGAACCGGACCCGGAGCCGACCGAAGAGCCGACTCCGACGGTGGTGCCGCCGACTCCCACGCAATCGGTCGTCCTCTCTTACTGCGACGGAGGAGGCGGCGGCGGCACCCCGCCGAGCGCGATTTTCGGCACGGTGACGGTCGGTGGTACGGCCGCACCCCCCGGCACGAGCGTGACTATCGCCTTCAACGGCGTGCCGGCGCTCTCGACCACGGTCACGGTCGAAGGCGGCGCGGCGGGCTACCGCTTCCTCTATGGCGCCGGCGGCGGGAGCTGCACGAATCAGAGCGGCGCGAGCATCTCGATCATCGTCGATGGCGCGTCATACGCAGCCCCGGTGAACGTCGGCGGCGGAGTAGCCACCCTGTTCAACGTCGGCACCTGAAAACAGAAGCGCGACCGTGAGGGAGTGCGTGCCAGCGTGACCTGGCACCCATCAGGACCGCAGGCACCGATCTTCGCCTGGCTCGCTGCCGCTCGGGCGACTCTGTGCCACGCCGCCTGTCGCGATCTCACCGACACCGAGGCATGGCTCCTGGGCTCGATTGGCACGCACTCCCTCGGGCGGGAGCGCTTCTGTTGGGCGTGGCCTATGGCTGTGGGCGGAGCTATACGATTTCCGATGTTGTGTCGTTCGATTGGACATGATTGTATACATTCATCATTGTATACAAGAGGTCCAAAGATGCTCCCCTTAGACGGCCCGAACTACCTCCGCGAACAGTTCCCCTACACCCTCCCGCCCCTCGTCCACTTCGAAAACGACCCGGTCCGCCTCGATAGGCCCGAGAGGATCTGGATTACGGACACGAGTTTCCGCGATGGCCAGCAGTCTCGCGCGCCCTACACGGTCGAGCAAATCGTGCGGCTGTACTCGCTCCTGAGCCGCTTCGGCGGGCCGAACGGGATGATTCGCCAGTCCGAATTCTTCCTCTACACGAAGAAGGACCGGGACGCGGTCGAGCGCTGCCAGGAACTCGGCTACACCTTCCCGGAGGTGACCGGCTGGATCCGCGCGACCCTCCCGGATTACCAGCTCGTGCGCTCCGCCGGCCTCAAGGAGACGGGCATCCTCACCTCGATCTCCGACTACCACATCTTCAAGAAGCTCAGTTCGACCCGCGAAAAGGTGCTGGCGAGCTACCTCGAGGTGGTCGATGCGGCGCTCGCGGACGGCGTCATCCCGCGCTGCCACATCGAAGACAGCACGCGCGCCGACTTCTATGGCGTCGTCCTGCCGTTCGTCCAGGCACTCATGGAACGCGGGCGGCAGGCCGGCGTGCAGATCAAGGTGCGCTACCCGGACACGATGGGCGTCGGCGTGCCGGACCCGCATGCAGCCCTCCCGCGCGGCATCCCGCGGCTCACGCAACTCCTCAAGAGCGAAGGCGGTGTGCCCTCGGAGGCGCTCGAGTTCCACGGCCAGAACGACCTGAACGCGATTATCCCGAACGCGGTGAGCGCCTGGCTCTACGGGGCGTCTTCGAACAACGGCACGCTGCTCGGCATCGGCGAGCGGAGCGGCAACACGCCGATCGAGGCGCTGGTTTTCTGGCTCATCGGACTTACCGGCGAGACGCACGGCATCGACACGACGGTCATCTCCGAGATCGCCGATTACTACCGCGAAATCGGCGAGATTGTTGATCAGCGGCTGCCGTTTGTGGGCGACAACTTCAACGTCACCCGTGCGGGCATCCACGCCGACGGGATGATTAAAGACGAGGAGATTTACAACCCGTTCGACACGACCGGGCTGCTCAATCGCCCGCCCGGGGTCGCCATCACGGACAAGTCGGGCGCGGCGGGGTTGCTGATGTGGATGCAGAAGCATCGCCCCGCCGAGGCGGCTGGCCTCGACAAGCGCGACCCGCGAGTAATGCACATGCTCGACCTGGTGATGGCCGAATACGACGGCGGCCGCGTCACCAGCCTCGCCGATGTCGAAGTGCATGAGCTGATCGACCGGGTCTTTGCGGTGGCGGTCTAGGCCGGCCGCGGACACGGCGAAGGCGGCACCGCGAGTTGCAGTGCCGCCTTCGCGGAGGGAGCCGGGACCTGGTCGGCGCATCAGTCGCCGCCGTCCCGAGGGCTGAATGGGTTAGCCGCCAAACGGCTCGCGCCACATGGGATACATGCTCGGCCCGCCGGGGAGGTCGATGGTCTTCGGCAGGTGCTTGAACCCGTGGCGGGCGTAGAGGGCGGCGCTGCGCGTGGTGGTCGCTTCGAGGTAGGCCGGCTTGCCGGCAAGATCGAGGCGGCGAATATTCTCGTTGAGGATGGCATTACCGATACCGGAGCCCTGGAAGGCCGGGATCGTCGAGAGGAAATGGAGATAACCGTGCGGCTTCTCCATCGGGTGGGCGGCGGTCATCAGCTCGTCGAGAATGCCGAACCGCTCGAGGTGTGGGCCGCAGGCTTCGGCAATCTGCTCGCCGATCTCGCCCTCGTCCGATGGTTCGGAAGGCTCGACCTCGAACCAGAGCCCAACGCCAGTTCCGTCGGCGGTCATATCGACCGTGCCGTGTTCGAGATTGAATGGGGCGAAGACGTCGAAAAAGGCGCGAATGTAATGGGCGCGAGTGCTGGGATCGTCGAGCACCCAGGCGAAGACTGGGTCGTCCGCAAACCCCTGGGAGAGGATTTCGCTGACAATGGCGGCATCGTCGGTGGTTGCCGGGCGAACCCGGGCGCGAGTAAGAATCATCTGGTGGAAACTCCTATGGAACTTGCTAACCAACGTATCGACGACTCATCAGCGCTGCGTCACGCAAGCGGGCCACCGACGGACCCATACGAAAGAAGGATGCGGCGGGCGCCGCGGATCGGGAAGCCAGCGGTATGCGAGTGATGCCCCAGGCCGCCCGGCACCGTATGCTGCGCCGCACTAACCACGCGCAAACGAGGTACCCAAAATGTCAGCAGACGCAGAAACAGCTGCCCGCGAGGCGCTCGCGAGCTTCTTCGAGGCCTGGAACACCGGCGATATCGAGGCGGTGCGGTCGCAGCTGAACTACCCGCACGTCACGATTGGCCCAGCCGGGCAGATCATCGTGGCGCCCACGCGCGACGACTTTCGCACCGATTTTGAACGCATGCGGCAGGTGGAGGGCTGGCACAGGAGCACCGTCGATAGCTGCACGGTAACCGCGAGTTCGCCTGCGAAGGTGCACTGCGAGATCACATTCTCTCGCTACCGGCCCGACGATTCGGTCTACGGCACCGGCCGCGTGATGTACATCTTCACGAATCACGACGGCCATTGGGGCATGCAGCTGCGCTCCGGGATGCCCGACGAGGCCCTGACAGCCGCGCAGAAACGATAGAGCCTGCGCGGCCACGGGCAGGGCGAGCGCTCCGTCCTTTTAGAGCACTAGCCGGTAGAACTGGAAGAGGTCGTGCTCGAGCGGCAGCACTTCGACATCCGCGAACCCGGCGTCGAGGGCGTAGGCGCGCAGGGTTGGCGCGCGCATCACGGTCCCCGTCCCGACCGAATTCCCGTGCGACATGCCGTCCGGAAGGCAAACGGCAAGGCTGAACCCGTAGAACATGCGCTCGTTGAAGTCGCCGATGTTGCCGAAGGCGTCGCCGACTCGCTCGTCCATAATCAGCACGATGCCCCCTGGTTTCGCGAGATTGCGCATCGTGCGAAGGACAGCGACCGGGTCCGGCATGTCGTGCACGCATTCGAACGCACAGACGAGGTCGGCGCGGCCGTCCACATCGGCCTCGGCGGCATCGCGGTGGTGGAACGCGAGGTTGCCCGCGATTCCCGCCTCGGCAGCGTTGCTGCGGGCCATCTCCACCGATGGGCCATCGATATCGAAGCCCTCGACAGTCACGCCGGGATAGGCGCGGGCCATCGCGATCGACGCCCAGCCGCCGCCCGAGCCGATTTCGGCGATTCGCGCGCCGGGAGCGCTCAGCGCCTCATCGAGACCGGGGATCTGCTTGAGATAATCCTGGACGAGGTGATGGTGGAAGAACGGCCGGTTGAAATCGGACTGCGCGGTGCGGGCGTTGTCGCCGAACTGCTCCCAGGAGACGCCGCCGCCGTTCCGGTAGGCGTTCAGCAGCTCAGGGCCGCGGCCAATGGCAGCAGCGAGGAAACGGCCCATCGGCGCAACAAACATCTCGGACAATGGGTCCACAAGCACCGATTCGTAGCCTTCGGGCAGGCTGTAGACGCGGTCGGACGGTGCGGCGGCGGCATCATCGACGGCGAGCATGCCAGTCGTCGCCTGCTGTTCGAGCCATTCGCGCGCGTACCGCTCCTGGGTCGAAGTCCGGAACGCGAGCACGGTCGAAGTCGCCGGGCCGCCCTCATGCAGGTCACGGTAGTAGCCGAGCTATTCGCCGAGATAGAGCGCGAAGAGGTCCATCGCGCCGACTGAAGCCTCGAACAGGCGGCCGGCGAGGTCTTCGGCGGAGGGCATCGTGGGCGCAGAGGTGGTGGATTCGGGTGCAATAGTCATGGGTAAGCCTCGAAGTAACAGAGTCGAAGCAAAATCATATCGATTCAGGATTTAGACTGGCCACACCCGAATGGGGGAGCGTGACGCGGGTTCGGAGAGGGCGCTCAGTTCAGCTGGAGCAACTTTGATTATCGCCTCTGCTCGGAGACGGCATCGGCGGCGCTGAGACCTTTCGGCCATGCCTTCCCGATTCCTCGCGCAGCCGCTCTAAACGTTCCCAACGCGCCTCGTTCTCGCGCGCATTCACTGCTTCGCTGTCCTCGCTGGTGAGCGGGCGCACGACCGCGACTGGTTCGCCATCGACGGTGATCACGATCTCCGTACCCGTCTCGCGGACCCTCGCGAATCAGCTGGGTGGCAGAGTTGCAGAAGTCGCGAATGGCAACGCGACGGGATACTGCAGTCATGATTGAGCTCCTATTCCGGCCGGAGGACAGTGACCGCCGAACTCGCACGATCGAGTTGCTGGCGGTCGAACGAGACCAGCACGTCACCGAGTTCGGCGGCGAGCGCGACGTAAATGGCGTCGCAGCCGCGGATGCCCAATTTACCCGCCATCTCGGCGGCGCTCGTCGCGAGCCTGAGACTCACAGGGTGTATCTTCAGCGTGGTCAGCTCCAAAAGTTCGCGGACCATCTCGGTCGCGAATTCGGCTCCGCCATGGCCCCGACTCAGCGCGGCCGCGAGTTCGGGGAGGACAATCGACGGAACATTCAGCGGAACCCGGTTCGTTACGCTCATCCTCAGCCAGCTTTTCGCAGCAGCAGCATTCACATCCTCTCGAGCGAACGACGAGACTATCACACTGGCATCGACAACGGGCATGTTCTCAGCGCCTCTGCTCGGACACGGCATCGACGGCGGATAGACCCTCTGGCCAGAATCGCGCGAGTTCTTCGCCGAGCATTTCCAGCCGGTCGAGCACTGCCAGGTCCTTCTGCAGATCTTCGGATTCGCTATCCCCGGCTGTGAAGGGCCGCACAACGGCGACCGGCTCGCCATCGACGGTGATGACGATCTCCGACCCGGTCTCTCGGACCTCGCGGATCAGTTGCGTGGCGGTGTTCCGGAAGTCGCGAATCCCAACGCGGCGGGACAATGCAGTCATGAGTGGACTCCTGTGGCTACAATGTGGCTACTGCTTCCTGGCGCTGTCAACGGAGCCGCCACCAAGCAGAATCGACAAAACCGTTGCGGCTATTCCGGCTGGAATACCGTGACGGCTGAGCTCGCCCTCTCGAGTTGCTGGCGGTCGAAGGAGACCAGGACGTCATCGAGTTCGGCGGCGAGCGCCACATAGATGGCGTCGCAGCCGCGTATCTGAAGTTCGGCGGCAAGAGTCGCGGCCCTTACCGCCCTGGCTTCGGTTACCGGATGGATCACGACATCCCGGAGCCTGGCGAACTGCGAAACCGCGAGCAACGCTTCTTCCAAGTTTCCGACTCGCGAAATTCCCGCTGACAGTTCGGTGAGCAAGATCGCCGGCACATTCCATGACTCTCCAGCGGTTTGCGAACTCAGGGCCCAACGGTTGGCGATTTCTGAATGCATATCCCCATAAACAAACCACGAGACTACAACGCTCGCATCCACCACTGCCATGCCTATCTCCGCTGTTCGTTGACTGCATCGACGGCGCTTACGCCCGCGGGCCACAATGCACCGATTCGCCGCCGGCTCTCCTGAATCGCCTCCATGTTTGCATCGTCCTCCCGTTTCCGCTCCAATTCGTCATCTTCCTCGGTGAAGGGCCGCACAACGGCGACGGGCTCGCCATCGACGGTGATGACGATCTCCGAACCGGTCTCTCGGACCTCCCGGATCAGTTGGGTGGCGGTGTTCCGAAAATCGCGGATGCCAATCCGTTTCGCCGCTGCTGCCATATCAAATCTCCTGTGGCTACATTGTGGCTACGAAGCCTTTGCGCTGTCAACGAGCTTCCGAATCGCAGGCGCTTACTCGCATAGCGGACACTCGGCGCAACGGATGGGAGATGCAAAAAGGGGCACCGGTTGGTGCCCCTTACGCGACTGGTTGACGAGTCAGGACTACGCGGGTGCGCCTGCGAGCGCGAACAGGCCGGGGTTCACCAGGGCAAGGCGGTCGATGCCGACGGAGTCGAGGATCGCCATGTACTTGCGGAGCTGCTCTTCGCGGAGGGCACGAACCTTCACGCGGCCAGCTTCAATCTTCTCGACGCCGCCCCCGAGGACGATCGCGAGGGATTCCTCTTCGCTCTTGCTGTGGTGCAGCTCATCGGAGAGGGCCGCCTCGGCGCGATTCAGGTAGTGGCCGAGGAATTCGCGCGCGTTCGGGTGGTTCTGCACGTAATACCGCAGGTGGTTGACGCCGAAGACGAGGTTGCGGCGCGCATCCGTGGCGAGGCGCGAGAAAATGTCGCGGTCGACGGCGAGCGGCGCAGCCTCGGCGAGCTTCTCGAAGGTCGCGACTTCGTAGCTCTTATAGACGACGTCGATGGCGACGAGCATCTCGGTGCCCTTGAGCGCGCCGAACCAGGCGCGGTAGAGCGTGCCCAGGCCCTGCTGGCCGAGACCGCCGCCATTCGCGAGAGCGCGCTTGCGGAGCACTTCGAGCTTGCGTCCGGCGTCGAAAATCTGCGTGCCGAGGTAGATCTTCACGTCGTGGAAGCCGTATGCGATCTGCTCTTCCCAGGCGGCGATGACCTTCGCTTCGGAGAGCGCGTGCTGGGAGAACAGCGTGCAGATCTGGCAGATTGCGCGCTCCATGTCCTCCGGCTGCTCTTCGAGTTCCTTCCAGGCGATGGCGGTGGCGGGAGCCCAGTGGCCGCGGATGGCCTCTTCGTAGAGCTCATCGACGCCTTCAGCCCAGACTTCGCTCTTCTGGTAGATGCTGTAGGAGCCGGGCAGGTAGCTGCCGGGCGTCGGGTGCGAGCCGAGTGGGGTATCGTTCTCATACGGCCAGACATCCGGGACGTGGCCATAGGTGCCGATGTTGATCTCCGGCATGCCGAGTCCAAGTTCGCCGGGGATGGCCTTGACGCCGAGCTCGGTCGTCGGGCGCGCCCAGTTCATGCCGATGCGGAGGGCAGGCTTGTCCGGGTTCTCTTCGATGAGTGTGAGATAGCGGTCGGCGCGGTCTTCGGCGAGCCGGAGCGCGAGCAGGTTTTTCACCTGGTTGTCGTTGAGCGGGGATTCTTCGAACCGCGTAACAAGGGTGTCGGACCAGCCGAACTCGCGGGAGCGGAGACGGGTTGCGTCGGAGAGCTTCATGGGCAGGGACCTCAATTCGAACGTAGGGTGGGCCGGGAGCGAACGGGCAACCGCCCTCCCGAAAGCGAGAGGGCGGTCGGAGTCGTGCGAACGACAGCAGTTACTGCGGGTCGAGCATCGCCTTCATGGCCGGGGCCATGCGCTCGCGGCGGTCACCGAGACCGATGACTTCGAGGCGGTGCATGTACTCATTGATCTGCTTCTTGCGCATGATCAGGAGCTTTTCATAGCCTTCGTCGAGCTTGTCGATGCCGCCACCGGCGAGGATGGCGAGGGCTTCGCCAGTTGCCGGGTTGGTGGTCAGCG
>JBBSKE010000026.1:0-16020 GCA_038256595.1 Tepidiformales bacterium
AGCTTCTAGGAGGATGATTCTCTGGATTCTAGTAGTGTCAACTGGAAAAGAAATAGGCGGCTCGCAATGAGCCGCCTATTTCAAATTGATTGCTAGCAGCTAGCAGCTAGTAGCTAGCAGCTCTCACTCCACTACTCGCCATTGCACCAGCGTGAACGGCTTATCGACGTCGTCGTGGTCTTCAAAGACGGCTTCGACGTCGGCGCCGATCTGGATCTGCTGCATCGGGTCGCCGAGGAGGTTGCCCACCATGCGCACGTTGCCGGCGTCTGGGAGTTCCACGAGGACCGTGAGGTATGGCGTGCTGTCCTTCAGGGCCGGGTGGACCGCATACCAGGAACGCTCCCAGCTGAAGATCTTTCCCTTGCCCGAGACCTTGCGGTAGCCGAGGTCGAACGAGAGGCACTTGTGGCAGATCCACTCCGGGCCCCACTGGTCGTTGTTGCAGCTCTTGCACTGCTGGACGACGAGTTCGTGGTTGCGGTTGGCCGCCCAGTATTCGTCGCCGAGGCCATCCGATGCCGGGCCCGGCATCGGCAGCCCTTCGGCGAGGTAGTATTTCCGGTCCGCGGTTGCGGTCATGTATCGTCCCTTCCTTAGAGCGTGGCTTCGCTGCCGAAGATCATGTTGCTGACCGGCTGAACCATCGGCCCGGAGGTGACCATCGAGACGTTCACGTCCTTCGTGACCTGGTTGCAACTGGTGCCGCGGATCTGGCGGATCGCTTCGGTGATGAGTTCGAGGCCGTGCATGTAGCACTCGGCGAGGTTGCCACCGCTGGTGTTGAGTGGCAGCTTGCCGTCCGGCGCGTAGAACGTCTCGGGCTTGAAGAAGTCGTTGACGTCCTCCGGTGCGCAGAAGCCGTGTTCGACCATGCTCATGAGCACGCCGCCGGTGAAGTTCTCGTAGCTCTGGAGGACATCGACGTCCTGCGGGCCGACCTTTGCCTGGGCGTAGAGCCGCGGCGCAAGGGTCTTGAAGTTCGAGGTGCCGTAGTCCGGGGCGTTGTGCGCGGTCGCCGCCTGGCGGTAATCCGAGCCCTGGTGGGCGCCGAGGATGTAGGCAGGCTTGTGCTTGAAATCCTTCGCCCGGTCGGCCGGGACGAGGATAACGGCAGCCGCGCCGTCGTTTTCGAGGCAGCAATCGAAGAGGTGGAACGGCTCGACGATCCAGCGCGAGTTATCGTAGTCCTCTTCGGTGAGCGGGCGGCCACGCATGACGGCGGCCGGGTTGTTCTGGGCGTGCGCGTAGCTCGCCATCGAAATCGCCCGGAGTGCTTCCTGGCCGATGTTGTGGTCGTGCATGAAGCGCATGGCGCGCATCGCGAACGATTGCGCCGGCGACATCAGGCCATAGGGCGCCGTGAGGGCAGCCCCGCCACTGATATAATCGACGCGAGCGCCCTGCCCGAAGCGGCCGAACTGGCCCTGGGCGAGCGCGCGGTAGACGACCACGCAATCGGCGTAGCCGGAAGCCACTGCCGCTGCGCCGTTCGCCATCGCACCTGACCCACCGCCGCCGCCGCCGCCCCAGAACATGTTGCTGAAGCGAAGGTCCGGGAGGCCGAGCGCGCTCGCCAGCCGGGGAGGGTCGTTGCGGTCGTTCGAATACGATGCGAAGCCATCGATATCGGTGACCTTGATACCGGCGTCGTCCGCCGCGGCCACGATCGCCTCGAGGCACATCTTGAACTCAGAGTCCGGCGAACCACCACGTTTGTAGTACTTCGTTTCGCCGATACCGATAGCGGCCACCTTGCCGCGAATGTTGCGTTCTTCTGCCACGCCTGTCTCCTTCATATGGGAGTGAATGCAGGCATACGTATACACGGTTCGGCGATATGCGTCAGCTATTTCGTGGTCCGGGACGTCTTTGCCACGGGCTTTCGCTGCAGGCGCTAAAGTAAAGCCACGAAGACAAAAGAAGGAGGTCGCCACACATGGACCGCGACTCGATGCAGGAACGGAAAAATACGCTGGAGGAGGAGTTCTTCCGCAAGCAGAACGCCGAGGCAATGGCCCGGCTGCGCAGCACCCAGGGCAAATCCCAGACGCATGCGGAGATGACCGCCGCCTCGGGCATCACCGACCCGGAAATCCTCGATCGCATGATCGCGCAGGGCATCACGCCGGCGACGCTCACCGCGGTTTCGCTCGCGCCACTGGTCGCCGTCGCCTGGGCGGACCGCAAGCTCGAAGACAAAGAGCGCAACGCGGTGCTCGAAGAAGCCGGCAAGGCGGGAATTTCCAGCGGCACGCCTGGCTACGAAATCCTCGAGGGCTGGCTGCGGGAGGCGCCGGCCGCTACGCTGCTCGACACCTGGGCCTCCTACGCTCGCGGCCTCGCCGAGAGCATGGAACCGTCCGACCGGCAGAAATTCCGCGATTCGCTGATGGCGCGCTCGAAGGCAGTCGCCACGGCTGCCGGCGGTGGCTTCGCTGGCCTCGGCTCGAAGGTTTCGGACGCCGAGCAGGCCATCCTCGACAAGGTCGAAGCGGCGCTCGCCGGCTAGGCCCCACATCCCGGGTGGCGCGAGTCGCTATCTGGACCAATTCCCCTGAGCGGAGGCCCCTGGCCCCGGACTCGCCCACGCGGCGAACCGGGGCCATCTGCCCTGCGGCGATTCGGTCGCCAGGGCCCTCCGAGGAGCGCTTCGATGCGGCCGCTGCTACTGGCGCTCTCCATGACGCTCGCCGTTTCCCTGGCTGCCTGTGGTGACGACGACGAGCCCCCGGTAACCACGTCGCCGCTCGCGCTGTATGCAGGCGAATGGAACGCGGACAAGGCGGCCACCCAGGGCGTGCTCGAACGCGAGGGCAACTGCCTCTATATCGGCGAATCACCGCGCCTGCTCATCGCCTTCGCCAGTTCCGGGACCTCGTGGGATGCCGCGACCGAAACGGTGACCATCCCTGGTGGCACCCTGCGCGTGGGCGACACGATTCTGCTCGCGGGCAGCCAGGCGGCCGCCGAGACGCCGGTGCAGTGGCGTCGCCCGCCGGATTCGACCTGCGACCAGGCGAACGTCTGGCTCTCCGGGCCGGGTTGACCCATGGACGGTTGAGTTGCTCTCCCCGGCGGCGTAGTGTGCTCCCGACAGCGGGACGCCGCCGGGAGGGACGCCAATGACCAGCAGCACCGGCCGCCGCCGCAGCCTCTGGATGTTCGGGTGGGAATCCGAAGAGGCCACGTACGACGAGCGTCGCGAACACGCGGCGAAGGTCTCGGACCGCCTCGGCGTCACGCTTACCGCGCCCCAGATTCCGCGCGCCGAGGACCTCAACCTGCGCCCGCCACGCATCTCGCCGCCGGCTTCGCTTGCCGAATTCTGCTTCCAGGGCAACTGGGAACGCGCCTACCACAGTTACGGCGCCGACCGCAGCGGCCCGGGCGTCCTGGGCGAATACCCGAATCCGCCGGACATCGTTGCCCACCCGCGCGACGAAGCCGAGCTCCAGGCCGTGCTCGAATGGTGCTCGGACAACGGCCACGTGACGATTCCCTACGGCGGCGGCTCCACTGTGGTCGAAGGCGTCACGCCCCCGGAAGACCGCGGCCCAATCGTCACGATCGACATGGACCGGTTCGACAAGGTGCTCGAAATCGACCACACCTCCCGGGCGGCGCGCATCCAGGCCGGCATCTTCGGCCCGGATATGGAGGACCAGCTCCGGCCGCACGGCTACACCCTCCGCCACTTCCCCCAGAGCTTCGCCCACTCGACCCTCGGCGGCTGGATCGCGACTCGCTCCGGCGGCCACTACGCGACGAACCACACACACATCGACGAGTTCGTCGAATCGGCCCGCATGCTCACTCCGAAGGGCTGGTGGGAGACCCGCCGCCTGCCCGGCAGCGGTGCTGGGCCGAACCCGGACCGCCTCGTCATCGGCAGCGAAGGTGTGCTCGGCATCATCACAGAAGCCTGGATGCGCATCCAGGCGCGCCCGACCTTCCGCGCGACTGCGGGGGTCACCTTCCCGACCTGGGAGGCTGGCTACGACGCCACCCGGCGCATCGCCCAGGCGAAACTCTGGCCGGCGAACCTGCGCCTCCTCGACCCCGAACTCGCACGCGACGGCGCCGGCATGGACGGCACCCGTTCGCTGCTCATCATTGGTTTCGAATCGAGCGACATCACCCAAAAGCCATACATCGAACAGGCCGTCGAAATCGCGCGCGCGGCAGGGGGCATCATCCCGGACGACGAGATCCAGGTCGATGACGGCAACGGCAACCCGACCGGCCGCGGCGGAGCAGTCGGGGCATGGCGCGACACCTTCATCCCGCGCGGAGGTGGCATTGGTGCCGGCCTTGGGATGGTCGGCGGCACCTTCGAAACCGCCATCACCTGGGACCGCTGGCCCGCCTTCGACGAGTACGTTCGCGAGGAGACAATGAAGGCGCTGAACGAGATTTTCGGCGGCGGCACGCTCAACTGCCGCTTCACCCACGTCTACACGGACGGCCCGGCACCGTACTACACCTACTCCGGCGCCTATCGCAGCGGCGACCCGCGCGAACAGAATCGCCAGCTCAAGATCGCGGCATCAGAGGCGATCATGAAGGCGGGCGGCACGATTTCACACCACCACGCCGTCGGCCGCCAGCATCGCCCCTGGTACGACATCGAACGCCCGGACCTCTTCGCCGATGTTCTCCGCGCCGCCAAGAAGACCCTCGACCCGAACGGTGTGCTGAATCCCGGAGTCCTGATCGACCCGTAGAGCGCGACCAAACGCCGGAGTCGGAGTTACTTCTGCTCGAACATGCGCTCGGCGACGAGCAGGAGCTCGTCGCGGCTGACATCGACGCCTTCGAGCACGATCACATGGCCGCGCTCAGCCCAGGTGATGCGAACCCTGCCGCCTTCCGTGACCACGAATCCTTCGACGCCGCGAAGGGTGATGCGCTCGCCCGACTGCTGCGCGTCCGAAAGACCCAGGCGGCGGACGGACTCGGTCACGGTGATCGCGGGCGACGGTGCGGCCACTTCGCCGGGCTTGAAAATAACCTTGAGTCCGACCACTTCCGAACCGGAGAGCTCTTCCTCGGCCGAAACGCTTCGGAACCCCTCGGGCAGATAGGTAATGTGGAGGAACCCGGGCGGCACGTCGAATCCGAGGGTGCCACTGCCATCGCTGCCGTGCCCCAGTGAAGCTGAGTTGCTCGACTCCGGTAACAGCCGCCCAACCCCGGTCGTGTCGGGAGTGGTTTCGAGCGCACCGGCCGGCGGGTCAAAGAAGAACCGCCGTGGGTGGAATTTTGGCGCATCATCGAACGCCGTGACAACGGCGGTGAACGACTGACCCGGCGATTCCGAGTCGAAGCGGAGGATGACCATCGCATCCTCGTCGATCCAGAGCCGCGCGGCACCCTCGCCTGTTTCCTGGCCACTGCTGTCCGATGAGCGGCTCGCCGGGCGGTACTCGAAGACCGTCACATCGCGCCCGAGCATCGTTTCGCTGGCGACGCGCCCATAGGAGAAGTCGGCGTTGCCCATGCTGAACATCAGCATCATCTGGTCGATAGAGCCGCCGGGCACCGGGCCGAGGAAGAGGCTGAGCGACGGATAGACCACCATCTCTTTTGGATAATCGGCGAGAATTGGGCCGTGCTGGTAGGTGTGCAGCTGGCCGTCGTAGGTCCAGAGGCCCGCGCCATCCGAGACGACCTCGATGTCACGATCGGTGTTGATTATGCGATAGCGGTAGCGTTCGTTCGAAAGGTAGGACCACTCCAGCGTGCTGACCGTGATCTCTGGCTGTCCAAAAGACCCTGGCACGGTACCGGCGGGCGCTGCTCCGATGGAACCCGCGTGGCTGCTGACGGTGATTGTCGCTTCGAGGACGAATGGCCGCGCCGGCGAATTCAGGTCCGGGTCGGGCTCGCTCCTCGCCATGATGACACCAATCGCGACCGCGACCGCGACGGCCATCGTGCTGGCGCCGCCGACGACCCACTTCGCCGCCGGGAAGCTGACAAACCCGCGCGCCCAGCGGCCAACGCGCCGCATCGGCTGATTGTGCCAGCGATAGTACTCCGCAGCTTCTTCGCGCGAATGGAAGCCGAGTTTCGAGAGGATCTCGCTGACGTTCCACTTCGCGCCATCGAGGGTCATGCCGAGCAGGTTGGCGATCTCGGGGTTCGTCTTGCCGGCCGCGACCAGCCGGAGGACCTCCTCCTGCCGCCCGTTTAGCGTGTGATGCTGCGCCGCTGCCGCCTGCAGGTCCGCCACTCGCGTTCGTTCCATGCGTAAACCCTACCGCGAGTGCGAGAAAAGTCACTACCCGATGTCCAATATTCGTCCAGCAGATGGCTTGGTCGCAGGACCGATTCGCGCTGCAACCGTCGCCGCGGCTGTCACCATCGGTGGCGATTGTCGCCGGGGCACGCTCGGTTAGCCGCTCGCGTTACTGACAATATGTTGCCGGCCGGGGCCGGGAAGATGTTCGCTCTGCCCGCAGGTCGTCTTGGGCGGCAATTGCTTTGGAAGGCACGACCGTCGGGTCGCTCCTCGTTGCCGAGGATGGGGTTGACGGCACGAAACACTCATCGCGAGTGGGCCTTCCGTACGCAGCCGTACCGACATCGCTGCCGAAGTATAGGATTCGTCGATAGATGACCAAACGAAACTTTGACCGGCGGCCCCCCGAAGCCGTAGCATCAGTACCGTTCATATCTCTCACAAACGGGCGGGAACCGTGATTTTCACTCTCTCCCTCGTTCTGAGTCTCACGGAGAATACCGATGCTGACGGTGCTACTGGCAATCGTCGGCCTCATCGTTGGTCTGCTCGTGGGCGGTGGCGCGGTCCTTACACTGCGACGCCGCGCCGAAGGCGTTTCCTCACTCCAGGCGGAGGAACAGGCCCGGGCGATCCTCGCAGAGGCTGAATCACAGAAAAAACAGGTCCTTCTCGAAGCCAAAGAGGCGGAACTTCGCCTCCGCAACGACATTGAAGCCGAGGGGCGCGAGCGGCGCGCCGAAATCGCCCGGATCGAGTCCCGCCTCGCCCAAAAAGAAGAGAATCTCGACAAGAAGAGCGACCAGATCGAGCGCCGCGACCAGTCCATGCGCGACAAAGAGGCGCGTCTCGACCGCCTTCGCGCCGAGGCCGAAGAGTTGCGCGATGAGCAGCAGCGCACGCTCGAGCGAATCAGCGCGCTGACCCCGGAAGAGGCGAAAGCCCAACTCCTCGAGGCGATCGAGGTCGAAGTGCGCGACGAGGGGAATCGGCGCGTCCGCCTGATGGAGATCGACGTGAAAGAGCGCGCCGGCATGCGTGCCCGCGACATCCTCACGACCGCAATCCAGCGCTACACCTCGGAAGTGGTCGGCGAGACCACCGTTTCCGTCGTGAACATCCCGAGCGAAGAGATGAAGGGCCGCATTATCGGGCGCGAAGGGCGCAACATCCGCGCCATCGAAGCCGCGACCGGTGTCGATCTCATCATCGACGACACCCCGGACGCGGTCGCCGTGAGCTGTTTCGACCCAGTGCGCCGCGAAATCGCGCGGCTCACGCTGACGCAGCTCGTCCAGGACGGCCGCATCCATCCGACGCGCATCGAAGACGCGGTCAATCGCGCCAAGCGCGAGGTTGAAGCGACCATGGCCGACGCCGCCGAAGCTGCCGCCGTCGATGCTGGCGTGCTCGGCATCCACCCGGAGCTGATGAAGACGATTGGCCGCCTGCGCTACCGCACGAGCTACGGCCAGCAGGTGCTCCGGCATTCGGTCGAGAGCGCCCACATCGCCGCCATGATCGCGCGCGAAATTGGCGCCGACGTCGAAGTCGCCCGCACCGGCGCCTTCCTCCACGACCTCGGCAAAGCGATCGACCACGAAGTCGAGGGCACACACGCGATTCTCGGCGCTGAACTCGCCCGCCGCTTCAAGGTGAAGGACGCCATCGCCCACTGCATCGAGGCGCACCACGAAGAAGTCGCCCCACGCACGGTCGAGGCGATCATTGTGATGATGGCCGACGCGATCAGTGGTGGCCGCCCCGGCGCCCGCCGCGAGTCGCTCGATACCTATATCAAGCGGCTCGGCATGCTCGAAGAGATCGCTCGCCGCCAGAAGGGCGTCGACCAGGTCTACGCCATCCAGGCCGGCCGCGAACTGCGCATCATCGTCAAGCCCGAACACGTCGACGACCTCGAAGCGATGCGCATGGCCCGTGAAGTCTCGAAGACCATCGAAGAGACGATGGAATACCCCGGCCAGATCAAGGTAACGGTGGTGCGGGAGACACGCGCCAGCGAGATCGCGCATTAGGGTTGCTAGTTGCTAGTCACTAGTTTCTAGTAACCGATGGTGAGGGCTCGTGGCTGTGATCCTCTTCTGGGACTTGACGCCCGGAAAACTGCCGCACAATTACCGCAACTAGCAACTAGCAACTCGAAAGGTCCACTCCTATGCGACTCCTCTTCCTTGGTGACATTGTCGGCAATTGCGGGCGGGATGCGGTTGTTGGCGTTGTGCCGGACCTGCGCCGCGAACTCGGGCTCGACTACGTCGTTGTCAACGCCGAGAACATTTCCGGCGGCCGGGGGACGACGCCGAAGCACGCCGATCAGCTTTTCCAGGCGGGCGTCGACGTGATCACCGGAGGGAACCACACCTTCCAGCACTCGGATTACTATCCTTATCTCGACCGGAACGACCGTGTCCTCCGGCCGATCAACTTCCCGAAGGGCGTGCCCGGGCGCGGAATGACCACGGTCGGCCGCCTGACGGTCATCAACGCGATTGGCCGGACGTTCATGGCGCAGGAGGTCGCGGACCCCTTTCGCGCCGTCGATGAAGCGCTCGAACTCGCTCCAAAGGGCAATTTCATCCTCGTCGACTTCCACGGCGAGGCGACGAGCGAGAAGCAGGCGATCGGCTGGCACCTCGATGGACGCGTCACCGGGGTCGTTGGGACGCACACGCATGTGCCCACCGCCGATGCGCGACTCCTGCCGAAGGGCACGGCGTTTTGCACCGACGCGGGCATGTGTGGCGCGCGCGATTCGATCATCGGCGACGTCGTCGAAGCCGTGCTCCGGCGCTTCCTGACCCAGCTCCCGACCCGCCTCGGGCCCGCCGAAGGGACCGCGCAGATCAACGGACTGCTCATCGAAGCCGAAGACCGCGACGGCCGCGCCATCAGCATCGAACGCTGCGACCGCATCGTCGAGGGGTAATCTCGGCCCGCGCTGGCGCAAATGTACTTCCCGCCGACCGATTTTCGCGTGCTTCGCCATACCACTTACTGCGGCACGGGGTTCCCTGTATTCTCCAGCGTGATACGGGGTGAGCGAATGCGCGGAATGTCCTTTCGTCGAATAATTGGCCTGGCAGCCATGAGCCTGGGCGTCGCCCTCAGCAGTTCGGGCGGTGCCCTGGATAGCCAGGCCGCCGAGTTGGCGAATCCAGCGCCAACGACGGGCCAACCGCAACTGGAGGCGGCACCGGACCTGGACGCGACGGTCTATGCTGCTGCCGGCGCGCCGGGGCGGGTCGCCCTTGTCGCGTGGGCGGGACAGCGGGTCGTGCTTGAGATCGATTGGCGGACATCGCCAGGTGGTCCAGGCGCCGCCGCGTACGACGTAGAAGGTGCTGTTGCCCCAGCTGATCCCGCAGCCGGCACGACGTGTGTCAGTGCAACGCCGTTCACGGTCGACTACTACAGATCCGATGGTCCGGGCAACTTCATACCCTCGCCGGATGTCGCAATCGAGCCCGACTGGGCATCGGCAACGGTGCAGCCGGAGATTGACCAGGCGGAGGATTACCTCGACGTCGATGGCGGCAACCGGGCCTGTATCAGCCGCGTGTTCTTTGAGTCAGAGAACCCGGGAGAGGTCACGCTTGAGGCAGGGAAGACTGACGACTTCGAAGCCACGAAGGTCAGGTTCTCGATCTATTACATGAAGATCGAGTCCTTCGTCCTGAGCGTTGTGCCCGCTACCAGGCCCACCGGCTCCGGCGTGGCGAGCACCGAGCCACTCAGCGGGGATGACACGACCCTCTACGATGGCGCCGATTGGGCGCACATCGAGACCATCTGGGACCAGGGACAGGACATGGTGGGGAGCCTCTCGCGTCCGCTCGGCCAGGATGTGCTCCTCCGGGGGCAGGTGAAGGGCTGGTTTATCAATGCCAACCCCTCGGGCCGGCCTTCGGACTTCAGCAATCCGTTGAACGTCCTCCCGGCGAACCGGTGGGTTCTCCCGGACGATTGGGCGATGTTCCATGGCGGAGGCACGGCGAGTGGGGACGAGGAGTACGGCCTGCCTGAGGCGGTTCGGCCCTGGCTCGACATCGCGACGGCGCCGAACAATATCGGCGTCATCGGCGAGCCCGATTCGAGCCCGTACCGCTGTGATACGCCCTCCGGCGGCTGCTCGGAGACGCTCAGCGACGATGGTTTCGGCAATCCAACGGTCCAGAATTACGACATCCAGGGGCCGATCGAGGGCCCGTTCTCCACGCTCGACAACGCTGGCCCGACCTCGGCGGCGATCTCGAGCAATGCTGACGGCAGCCCACGCAACACGATTCTGCGGGACGGAGACATCGACCGCTGGGACGTTCCCATGCCTCCCGCCCACGTTCGAATCACCGTCGAAGGCGCCGGATTCATCCGCCAGGTCCGCAAGCAAGATGTGCTCTTCACGGGCCGCGTCAACGGGCACCATGGCGATCCGGCCACGGGCGGCCAGGATTTCACGAGCCAGTTCTACAGCTGGAACATCCCGGACTCGAAGTTCATGCCGCCTGCCCTCGGCTTCCCGGGAAACGGCTACTTCTGGGATAGCTGGGTGGATGGCGCATATGCCGGCTGGCAGGCACAACCAGAATGGCTCGGCTGGGACTTGCCGCCATCGGACCCCAAATCCGCTGGCCACGGGTACGCCGACGCCGTCGATACTTCGCTCACTACGGCTGACCGTGAAGAACTCGCCGCCATTCGTCTCGCCTACGGCCAGGGCAGCGGTGACCCCTGGACCGACGGTGAAGCGAAGTCCATCAGCAGGATCATGCACCTCTACACGGACAACCATGGCGAGTTGATGTTCGCCGCGAATGGCGACTTCAAGCTCGATTTCGCCGGATGCGACGCGACCTCGCCGGACATTGGTCCGGCCTGCTCGCCTGGGACGAATGTCGGTATGTCGACGTTCGCGGCCATCGTTGACTACCCGGATTTTCGAGGGAAGCACTTTCCCGTACAGTCCGGCGAACTGGAGGTCGCCTGGCTCTGGAATGGCTACGCCGAAGTGACGGTCGAACGGGGGGCCACTCCAGACAGCCAGTTCATCGTCGTTCATATGGCCGCGCGAGATGGGCTCTGCCTCGTTCCTGGACGGACGATCAGCCTCCACCCGGTGCACAGCGCGACCGACGCCGCCCAGGATTTCGACTCCGATCCGCTCCAGGCCGTCGATCTCGTGCTGTCTTCGGGAGTCGGCACCGTGGTCGATAGCAGCAGCGGAACTATCGCCGGAGACGGTCTGTCGATTTCCGACATGGAATTGGCTTCGACGGACGACGACCCGGATCTCAGCTTCGCGCCCCTCCACGGGCGAATCGAGGAGTGCCAGGCCTGGGTCGAAGTCAACCACAGTGGCGGCGAGGGGCTGACCTCCGTGCTCGTGCACAGTTATCACGATGAGGGAAACCTGGCGTTCGAGCGGACCTTCTCCTGGGACCCGATTGATGCCAACTGTGATGGGTCGGCGGACGCCGAGGATGCACTCTCGGTCCTGCAACTCCTGGGCGAGGTGAGTGATGGCGGGCTGCCGCCCGGGTGCAGCCCGGATGCCGATATGAGTGGCGGCGAGCTGACTATTCTCGACTCGCTGGAGGTCCGAAAGGCGGTCGCCGGCATCCAGTAATCTCCGCGGGGCACGTCCAGGCGCTGCCGACGGGCACCGCCAATGGTCAGAAGCGGACTGCCCCGCGTAGAATATGCGGATGGTTATGACCATTTCGCAATCGAGCATCGGAGTTTCCAAGGGCGACGCACCGCACGTCGCCCTCGTTCGCCGGGGCGCCTGACAACCCACCAGCCCACGAACGACCCGTTTTCGCTCCTGAAGGAGAATGACCTCCGTGCTCTGCGTTGAACCTGCCCGGCTTTCCGATGCCGAGGCCATCCAACAACTTGTGACCTACTGGGCCGACAAAGGCGACATGCTTCATCGCTCTGTCGGCGAAATCTACGAGGCCATTCGCGACTTCAAAGTCGCGCGGCTCGAGGGCGAAGTGGTCGGCTGCGGTTCGCTCCACATCATGGGGCAGGACCTCGCCGAGGTTCGGTCGCTCGCCGTCGCCGAGAACAAACAGCTCAAGGGCGTGGGCGCGCAGATTGTCGCTGCCTGCCTCGATGAAGCGCGCGAACTCGGCCTCGACCGCGTGTTCGCGCTGACCTACAAGCCGGGATTCTTCGAACGGCAGGGATTCCGGCTCGCGAACGTGATGGAGTTCCCGGAGAAGGTCTGGAACGAGTGCGTGCGCTGCCCGTTCTTCACGAACTGCAAAGAGGTGGCCGTGGTCCTCGATCTGCGCGAGGGCGCAGACATCCCGGTTCCGCTGGTCCGCTAGACCAGGGCTGTTCGAAGCAATTGCTCAAGAGCAGCGCGGCTGAAGGCAACGGTTTCGGCTGGCGTGCTGTCCCGGGTACCGAGCGTGCCGGGGGTTGTCGCCTCGGATGGCAGGTCACCCACCCGCTCTCTCCCGGTCGCGGTTCTTTGTACTGGTGACGAGGTCAACCTTGCTGCGAACTGTAACGCTGCTGCGATGCGGAACGGCCGCGCATAGCATCGAACCTTCGAGCCGGGGGGCGGACGATCTCCGAAGCAACATCGAAGGACTCCCCGTGCTCAAACTCGAAGTGTCTTACCGCGGGCTGATCTTCGCTGCGCTGGGAATTCTCACGCTGTACGCGCTCTACCGGCTCTGGCCGCTCGTCTTGCTCGTGTTCACGGCCTTCATCTTCATGGCGGCGTTTCTCCCGTTCGTCGAGTGGATGGTTCGCCACCGCATCCCGCGGGTGGTCGGCGTTTTGCTCATCGTGCTGGGGACGCTCGCGGTCGTCGCTGGGGCCTTCGCGTTAGTTGTCCCGGCCATGTACGACGAGTTCCGGGACCTGCGGGACAACCTGCCCGAGAATGGCCGGCAGGCCGACGAATTCCTCTCCGGATTCGGTCTCGAGACGCAATTCGAGCAGCGTGCGAGCCAGATCGACTGGGGTTCGATCATCTCCGGCCAGGACGCGGTGCAATACGGCCAGCGCGCGCTCTCGATCGGCCTGGCCATCCTTACGGTGATCGTGCTCTCGGCCTACCTGCTGGTCGAGGCGCCGCGCCTCTCGCAGTTCCTCTATCAGTTCGTTTCACCCGGCAAAGAGCCACAGGTGGACCGCATTCTCCAGTCGCTGCGGCGGGTGGTCGGTGGATTCGTCCGCGGCCAGGCGATTACCTCCGTGGCAATCGGCGTCTACACATTCGCCATCCTGTTTGCGCTTGGCGTGCCGAATGCGATCGCCCTGGGCGTGATCGCCGCCTTCGCCGACATCATCCCCCTCATCGGAGCGACCATTGCCACGGTCCCGCCCGTGCTCGTCGCGAGCCAGGAGAGTTTCACGATCAGCATTGTGGTGCTCGTCCTTCTACTCGCCTATCAGCAGTTCGAAGACCGATACTTTAGCCCGAAGGTGTATGGATCGACCCTCAACTTGCCCCCATTCGTCGTGCTCCTGACGATTCTCGCGGGGGCAGAGCTACTTGGCATCGCTGGAGTCTTACTCGGCTTGCCGGCCGCAGCAATCGGCCGTGTCGCGTGGGATTTCTGGCTCGAAAAGCGGACCGGGAACATGGTTCCTGGGCCCACGGACGACCCGGCAGCGCCGGACCAGGCAGGAAGCGTGAATGTCTAAGACAGAAGATCGGGGCGTCGGGAAGTGCAGCGACGCCCACCTCGGCTCATTCGGCTATCCAACTCGCCCGGAAGAGCCGTACCCATTCTGCCCCCAGTGCGGCCAGGCGATGGTCTGGAAGTGCCCCGCCTGTGGCATCGGTGTCCCCGAGGACACCGAAGAACTGACAAAGGCGCGATTCTGCCGCCAGTGTGGCGCCGGGTACTTCGGAGACGAAGCGACGACCCACGAACCAACTCAGCATCAGTAGGGGAATCAACATCCCCTTGTCCAGATGGAAGAGGCGACGAAGGGCTTGCGAGGGCTCCGAAATCTCCCTGCCTGGCAGCGTCAACAATGGCTGGGGATGTCAGGAGCCGAAGCGCTCGTCAATCACCTTGCGACGAACGATTGCAGGTTCGGACTCGATGCCGGAACCCGGCGCGTCGGCCCGGTGCCTTTTGACCGGCCAAAGCTGGTAGATCGCAAACGCGAGCGGCAGAAGCAGCCCGATGGAGAGCGCCGTCAACATCGCCGATACCACAATCACGGTGAACTGGTCGGCCGCGACATCGCCGAACTGGCGAATTGAGTCGTAGTTCGTCTTGATGAAATGCAGGCCGGTGCCGAATGCGCTGGCCACGGCGACCGTCAGCAGACCTCCGACGCCCCATTGCCACCAGGCGAGAAGCCCGGCGGCGAGTGGCACGCCCATGAGGACCGCGTACTGGACATAGACCCAGCCAAGCCCGGCTCGCGGTTCACTCCATTCGAAATACGCTTTCATCACGAAATAGGTGCCGATCGTCGCGGCCAGGGCTGCGGCGAGGATCATGGGGCGTACTTCGGCCCCATCGTCGTTGAACTCATCGAACATGGACATCGGCCAACCTCGTCGTTCCGTCCCGAGATGGACATTGGCTTTTCGGCGACTATACCGCGCGAAGCTGCCAGTCCGCATCGGGCTGCTCCCGGCCCGGAGATGTGGTCGAAAGCGGTTGGGTTTTTACTGGGAATCGAAAAAGTCCATCATCCCGGCGAAAGTGATGTATGCTTCCGGTTCATCCCGACCCGTGCTCGGCTCGGCCCTGTCCGGGACGAAGGAGAAAACATGTCTACTGATACCAGCTGGTCCGAACTTATCGACATCGACCAGGAGGCCGCCCGCAGCAAGATGGCGGACCGTTTCCGCACGATTGTGAAACTGCCAGCTGCCCAGCAGGACGAACAATTGATCCCGATGGTCACTTCTGAGTATTCGCTCGACGGGCCACGGCTCCTCGCTTTCACCACAACTCGCCTTCGCTCCTGGATCGACCTCGACGCGGACGATGCGAAGGTCATCGCTTCATCCTATGACCGTGTCTTCCAGCATCTGCCGGGAGAAATGGCGATGCGCCGTGTCCTCGCCGTGCAGACTGCCGCGCGGGAGATGAAGGCCGACGAAGTGGCCCACCTGCGCAGCATCATCCCTTCGATGCTGGACGCTGTCCCGGTCACTCGCCGCCTCGACGCCCCGCCTGTTGCCTCTTCCGAAAAGGCGAAGAAGCCGTTCTGGAAGTTCTGGGCGAAAGACTAGCGTTTCGCCAGGTTAGAACGTTCAAGAGACCTCCCGAGGACGCCGCTGCATCACGCCTTGCGGCGCACCACCGGCGAGCCTGGGAATATGGCTGACCAGCCACGGGAGGATCATCCCGCTCGCGAAGGTCCACGTGAAGGCGCGTGCGATGAGGGCCGCATACCAGTCGCCCGACATGTCCACGCCCAGCAGGGTGATCTGCCGGGCGGCGACGTAGGCACTCGCAAGAGAAGCCACCGCCGCGGTTGCGAAGATGTCATTCCGGCCGCCGGCAAAGAGGTGAAGCAGCAGTGCAATCGACACTGGGAGCAGCAGGAAGAATCCGAGTTCCTGCCACATGCTTTCTGGGCCGAGCACCCTGCGCAGGTCGAAGTAGGACGAGTCCTGCGCGCTGGAATAGAACGCCCGCGTTATGACGTAGCCGGCGGCGCCGGCGATGAGGAGCCGCACGGGAGCGGGCACCAAAATGACACTGAGCGGGGACTTTCTCGCCGCGTACGGTCGTGGCACGGGGATGCTCGTGACGTCG
>JBBSKE010000027.1:0-15970 GCA_038256595.1 Tepidiformales bacterium
AGGGCCGGGAGGAACCGCTCGGCACTGTCGCGGGCGAGTTGGCGGCGGTTCGGAATCTCGGTGAGGGCGTCGTGGTGCGCGTCGCGCTCGGTGGCCTCGTGGGTGCTGGCGGCAACGACTGCGGTCGCCACCTGCGACCCCATCATCTCGAGCACCTTCTCATCGTCCGGCGAGAACATCTGCGGTTGGCGGGACCAGCAGGCGAGCGTTCCGACAACGCGCGCGCCGACAATCAGGGGCACGACGACGCCGGATTGCACACCAAGGATGTGCTCGGCGGGGTCCATATCGGCTTCCGCGTCTTCTTCGATACGGATCGACTTGCCTCGCTTGGCCGCCCGTCCAACAAGGCCTAGCCCGAGGGGCAGTTCCGTTAGCGCTGCGACATCGCCATCGACATCCTGGGCCGTACCGGCGATGACCAGGACGCCGTCCTTGAGCAATCGCAGCACGGCAACGTCGGCCCGAACGAGGGCACGAGCTTCGCGAATCGTCGTCTGGACGACGTACTTCAGGCTGAGCGTCTCACTAACTTCTGTGACGACCTGGTAGAGCGCCTCGAACTGCTCGTTTCGGCGCTGCATCTGGGCGGTGGACTCGAGGAGTGCGGACTTTTCGGTTGTTGCGAGGGCGAGTGCGCCGTGCAGACGGCGGCCAGTGGTCCAGGTAAGCAGCGAGCTACCCATGAGGGCAAAAGCGGTGCTCACGACCACGAAAATCCTGGCGAAAGACGTTATCTGCAGGGTTTGCGCTTCGACCTCGGCCGCTTTGCTGTTGATCCGGGGCTGGAGCGCTCCCGAGCGCGTACGCAGATCTTCGAGGCTCACCTGGTAGTCCCGGAAACGCCCGGCTGTCTGATCCTTGAGATAGGCGCCGAAGAGCATCCTCGTGGCCCCGGCGGCCGTGACGAGTTCTTGAGATTCGCCGTCATTGAGGATGGCGTGCAATTGTTCGGTGTCCTGTTCGATTTCGACAAGGGCGACGGCCACGTTGGCGGCCGCTTCCGGGGAGATGGTCCAGGGCTCCTCCGCGGGAGCATCGGCCAGTGTGAGGAAGGATGTTCGGCGGGATTCGATCGTCAGGCGGATGGCGCGGTCGGAATCGCCCACAATCGAGGCCGAATACGCCTGGATCTGGGCGAATCCACGAGCTTGCCGAGCGCTGTCCGCGATCTTTCCCAGTCCGTAAAACACGGCGCCGCCGAGGACGATGCCGAGGAGCAGGGCGCCGCCGATCTGCGTACCCACCGTGCCGGGCTTGCGCGGACGCAATCGCTTCCAGGTGCGCCGCATCATCGCTGCACCCGGTGCGTGTCATTCTCGCCCGCTGCCGAGGCGAACCGGACACGGCCGGGGACATCCGGGCTCTGACCTGACATACCCGCATGCCTAGGCGCGACGCCGGACGCGGCGATTCCGAGCAAACCTGGAGAAAGGCGAAGTCGCATAAAGGGGTATCGGCACGAATCTCCCCGAACAGAAGACTCCCCCGGTATTTGTTCAAGATTTCGGGAACTCTCGGTGCTCTTCCCGCCAGCGACGCGAATCTTTACGCCAACGTCACGGTCGACCACCCGGAACACGCCCCATTCGCCGCGAAACCCGTACGATCGGAGATATGCGCATCGACCCTGCTGATACTGACTGGTGGCGGAGAGCCGTCTTCTACCAGGTCTACCCACGTTCGTTCCAGGATTCGAACGGCGACGGCATCGGCGACCTGCCAGGAATCATCGACCGGCTGGACTATCTCGCCGAACTCGGGATCGACGCGGTCTGGATTTCGCCCACGTTCCCTTCGCCGATGAAGGATTTCGGCTACGACGTGAGCGACTATTGCGGCGTCGACCCGATGTTCGGCACGCTCGCGGACATGCAGCTGCTCATCGCCGAGGCCCACCGGCGGGACCTCCGCGTACTCCTCGATTGGGTGCCGAACCACAGCTCGGACCTCCACCCCTGGTTCGAGGAATCCCGCGGCTCGCGCGACAACCCGAAGCGCGACTGGTTTTACTGGCGCGACCCACAGCGCGATGGTTCGCAGCCAAACAACTGGCGCTCGGTATTCGGCGGCTCGGCCTGGGAGTTCGAACCCGAAACCGGGCAGTACTACCTGCATTCGTTCCTCAAGGAGCAACCGGACCTGAACTGGCGCAACCCGGACGTGGTCGCGGCGATGCACGAGACCCTGCGCTTCTGGATGCGGCTCGGCATAGACGGCTTCCGGATGGACGTGGTCCACATGCTGCTCAAGCACCCGGAGATGCCCGACAATCCGGTCAATCCGGAGTGGAAGCCTGGCGACCGCGACGCCGACCGCCTGCTCTGGACGTACAGCAGCAACTTCGAGCACGTGTACACCGCCGTCGAGGGGATCCGCCGCGTGCTCGCCGAGTTCCCGGACCGCGTAGGCGTGGGCGAGACATCCGGCAAGTCGACCGATTTCCGGCGGTACTACGGCGAAGACGGCACGACCGGCCTGCACCTGGCGTTCAATTTCCAGTTCATCAGCGGGTCGTACGGCGCCTATAGCGCCTGGGAGCCAGCGCGTTTCTCGGAGATCCTGTCGCACATGGAGCGCTCGATGCCGGTGTTTGCGCAGCCCTGCTATGCGTTCGGAAACCATGACCGGCCGCGCTTCGTGAGCCGCTACAACGAAGACGGGCACGGCCAGGAACGCGCCCGGGCGATGGCGCTCCTGCAGCTCGCCCTGCGCGGTTCGCCATTCATCTACTACGGCGAGGAGATTGGCATGGAAGACGTGCCGGTACCCGAAGGACAGCTCCAGGACCCGGCCCGCTTCCTCTGGGAGGGCCGCGACCCCGAGCGCACGCCAATGCAGTGGGACGACTCAAGCGGCCGCGGCTTCACCACCGGCGAGCCCTGGCTGCCCTTCGGCAAACCGGAGATCAACGTGGCGGCGCAGTCCGGCGACCCCGGCTCCCTGCTCTCGCTCTATCGCCGGGCGATTGCCGTGCGGGCGGCTCAGCCAGCGCTGCACTCTGGCGCCTTCGCCGAACTGCAGGCGGACGACGCGGTCTACGCCTTCCTGCGCGACTCTGGCGATGGCCGGCCCGTGTTCGTCGCCATCAATACGAGTGGCGAACCGCGCAGCGTGCCGGCGCCATGGGATAATGGCGAGATACTGGTCTGCACCGACCCCGCGCGCGACGGCCAGCGGCAGGACCGCGAGTTCACGCTCGCGCCGTTCGCTGCGGCCTGGCTCGCGGCCCCCATGCGAGCTCCCAGGGAGGAATCAATTGGCTGAACCGAAGATGCGCCGGGTCCCCGTGAACCCGCAGCTCAAATCCGAGAACGCTATCCCGAAGATCAGCGGCAAGGTGGACGCGAAGCCGGTCTACGAAGACCCGATCGATTGCGATTGCCCGCACCTGGACCACATGGATTGGGACGAGGCGGAGAATGACTGGTCGGATATCGCCTTCCTCAGGGGGACCACGAACGCCGTCATGGGCGTGCCATTCGGTTACCAGTCGCTCACGGCGGAGCTTCGCGCGAAAGCAGCCAAGCGCGGGTTCGTCGTGCCCGAAGACGCGATGGTCCTCCTCGGCGAAGGTAAGTTCCGGCGTCCGCTGCTGCTGGAGGTGGATGTCGCCCCTTCGGAGACGAAGGACATCTACCGGCCGGGCGGCATCGCCTTCACGCACATCGCCCCGGGCCCGCCTGGCAAGGTCAAGGATGTTCTCGACGAAACGAAAATGCTCGCGAAAGAAAAGTACGGCCGCGACGCTGACGCCGAATGGATCTGGTACCTCACCTGCCGGATCTGCTCAGCCGCGCGCGAATACGAAACGCTCGTCGCGCTCCATTACCGAAAAGCCGGGAAATGAACACCCAGGCCGAACTGGAGATGGTTGGGCGCGTTGCGCTCGCGATGGTTCTCGGGGCGCTGGTCGGCCTCGAACGCGAATTCCGCGGCCATGAGGCGGGGATTCGGACGAGTTCGCTCGTCTGCCTCGGCGCCGCCATCTTCGGCGAAATCAGCTTCACGATGGGCGACGACCGCATCGCAGCCGGCGTGGTGCAGGGCGTCGGGTTCCTTGGCGCGGGCCTGATCTATGTCCGAAAAGGGGCGCCGGCCGGGGTCACGACTGCGGCCTGCACGTGGGTGCTCGCCGGCGTCGGGCTGCTCGTAAGCACGCACTTTGAGCTCGCTGGCATCCTCCTGACCGTACTCATCATCCTCCTGCTCGAACTCGCGCCAGTTTCCGACTGGGTCTACCTGCAGGGGCGCGAATACCGCAAACGGCGCGGCCAGCGCGAGCCAGATTCGCCCTACGACGACGACTACGAGACCGAGTCCGACGATGACACGCCGAGCGACGACCACGAGGAAGAAGTGTCGAGCAAGACACGCCCGTCGAGAGCCTGAGCGTTCGCTAGTCGCGGTCCGCGAGATGGCGCTTCAGAAACTCGACGGTCCGGCCAATCGCGATGCCGGCTGCGGGGAGCTGCGCGTAGTTGACGAACCCATGCGGCATGTCCTTGTACTCGAAGTACTCGGCGGCGGCCCCGGCAGCCTTCCACTTCTGCGCCATCACGACCGAATCCGAATGCAGGTGGTCGAGCGTGCCCACCTGGAAGATGGCCGGCGGCATGCCCGCGAGGTCTGCGCAGAACGGCGACAGGTAGGGGTCGAGCGGGTCCATGCCGCCCGGGATGTAGCAATCGGCGAAGAACTGCATCATCGGCCCGGAGAGCACGATCTCCTTGTCCCAGAGCGCCTTTGCCGAGGGCAGGTCGAACACGGCCTTGAAGACGCCGTACATGAAGACGGCAGCTGCAAACGGTGAAGCGGTATCGGCTTCGCCGTCATCGCGCAGGCGCAGAAGTGTCGCCGCTGCGAGGTTTGCGCCCGCCGAACTGCCGCCGATCGCGAGATTCGCGGTCGGCAGGCGGCCATCCGCCCCGGCGATGAGCCAGCGAGCGGCAGCCACACAATCATCGACCGGGACGGGATAGGGATGCTCTGGCGCCATCCGGTAGCCCACGGAGACGATGGCCACGCCCGCCTCCGATGCAATGCGCCGCAGCTGTGGGTCCTGGTTTGCGTGCGACCCGAGCACCCAGCCGCCGCCATGGATGAAGAGATACGTGCCGGTGACGACCCCAAGCGGGATGAACACGCGCAAGGGGACGGGTTCGCCATCGAGGCCGGCTGTCTCGGTGTCGTACTGGGCGGCAACGGTGACGCCGGTGCCCCAGGTCGCGCGGGCGGCTTTGTTTGCTCGCTCGCGCAGCCCGGCGGGGTCCTGCATGAGATCGATGATGCGGTTGTGGGTGTCCGCCTGGATAGTGGGCAGAAGTGCCTGCATCGCGGGGTCCATCTGGGGCACACTCCAAAGCCTGGATTTGTGCGCCCAGTGTGGGGAGCCAGCGGCCTTTACGCCAGCGGGAGTTAGTTGTCAGTGCCGATGAGGGGGATGAAGAGCCGGAAAGGCTGCGCGGGGCGCGTGTTTCCAACGCCGGAGCCCTGCACGGGTGACTTGTCGAGGTAATTCTCGGCCATCCAGCCAACAGTGCCGCTTGCGTTCACCTGCACCCAGTTCACACCACCGATGGTCACCGGCGCAGAGGTGATTTTCACCGTCGTGCGATGCGCAAGGCAGGAGATCAGGGTGCCACCCGGGGTAGTGCGGATGTTCAGGCACTCGCCGGGAGTGTTCACGGTCGCGACATCGCCAACGGCGAGCGGCGTACGGGGCGCGGCAGGGGCCGGGATCCTGCCATCAGGCGAGGGGCGGTCAGTTTCGTCGAAGCGGTAGATGTGGAAGTTGATGTTCGAATAGCGGGCGGCGGCGGCGGCCGGGTCGTAGAGCCGGGTAGTGACCATCTCGTCGTAGTTCGCGTTCGAATCGATGACCATGAAGAGTCCGGGGCTGACGACCTCGTAAATAATCGCGGTGTGGAGGCCGGGGTAATCGGCATCGGGAGAGGTCCAGGAATCATCCGCGAGCTGGATCACGTCGCCGGGCTTGGCCTGGGCAACACTGACTTCGAAGGCGCCTGCTTCGAAATAGCCTTCGCGGTAGTCGAAGCCGACCACTTTGCCGGTCGCTTCTTCGATGACTTTCTTCATGAACTGCCAGCATTGCCCCTGCCACGTGCCATTGTCCTCGAACGCGCGAGCGACGATTGGGTTCGTCGCGGTGGCGCTGTCGGCATCGCGGGCCTGGACGGCCGTCACTGAGATCATCGCGCAAAGGACTGCTGCGAAAACGCCCAGGAGAACTGGCCGGTGCTGGGGCATTACCATGGACACCTCGCGTTCCGGTGAGGGAACTTAGCGAAGTTAGCCGCTGAGGCGAGTTGTGGGAACCCAGTCAAGGGACATATATCTCACTTTGTTGTGGGTTTTTTGGTGTCAAGGGGGCCCTGGTTGGTCAAAACCCTACATAAATTGCGGTTGAAGCCCCGCCACGACGTAACGTTTCCATCGCATTTCGGTCCTTCACTCCCTCTGATGGGGGAGGTTTGTGAAAAGCGGGACAACCGGCTGGCTGTTCAATATTGCGCAGAGTTGTCGGTTGTTTTCAGGGCCATGGAATCCGAACGAGAGAGTTGGACGTAGGCCGACTTTTGCGCGAGAGCCAGGCAAATTCGGCCCGGGATCAGCCCCTCGTTCGTCCGGGAGCGGCGGCGGGGCATAATGGAACGATGTTCGGCAGAAACCCCTCCCAGGCCCGTTTCGCGGCGGATTGGCTCATCGTTGGTCTTGGCAACCCCGGCGAAGAGCATGCGCGGCAGCGGCACAACGTCGGCTTCTGGTGCCTCAACGAACTCGCCCGCCGGGCCGGGACGCAGCCCAAGACGCAGGGCAGCACGATGGCCATCGGTACGGGGAGCCTCGCCGGCTGCAAAATCGCGCTCGTGAAGCCGCGGACCTACATGAATCTCAGTGGCAAGGCCGTCGCCCAGGCCCTCCAGTGGACCGGCTGCGACACGGCCCACACGATCGTGCTCTACGACGAGCTGGACCTAAAGGCCGGGGCGCTGCGCATTCGCGCGGGCGGTGGCCACGGCGGGCACAACGGCCTGAAGAGCATCGCCCAGCACTCGGGGCTCGATTTCAACCGCATCCGCATCGGCATCGGCCGCCCGGCCCCGAATGGCGAGCCGAGCTGGGAGCCGGAGGTCGTCTCGGCGTGGGTTCTCGGCAATCCCGGCCCCGCGGACCGCCAGGTGCTCGAAGAGGCCGTACAGGCCGCTTCAGACGCCGTGGAGTGCATCATCACGGACGGCATCGATGCAGCCGCCGCGCGCTTCAACCGGAAGTAGCCTTCACGCTGATTCGCCGGCGGCCTTCCGCTCACAACAGACGTCTGCTTTCCGGGTGGAGCGGCCCTGCGCACTCGCATGCAAGGCCCGCAGTCAGACTCCCCGCGCGACCAGTACCTGCGCCGCCGCGGCTACCATGAGCACCATACTGAGCAGAGCCACCGTCATCACGTTCTTCACCCTTGTGTCACCTCAATGACAGTAACGCGAATTGGGGCGTCAGGGTTTCCCCTGATATGTAACTCTTCGCGCGCGGTTGTGTAAACGTTCTGTTAACCCCGCGCCCAACTGCGACGGGCGCGTCATTTCGGGGCTCGGGGGCCGGCGATGTCCGCCAGGAGGGCCGAAATCGCACCGCCGCGCGGGCCGGCGGCGACGGTGTACCGCTCCTCTTCAAGCAGCCGCTTGACGATGCCCTCCGGGAAGATTCGCTCCGGGTCACCCATGGGAAGTTGGGTGCGATGGGCGGCAATCGACGCGAGTTTTTGGGCGCGAACCGGGGCGATCGGGAGGCGGACATCGGGGTCGTTCGCGCCGATGGCTGAGCGCGGCGGCTGCGGCGGATTTCCGAGCATTTCGAGGCAGAGTTCGTACTGCTGCAGGAAGAGGCCACGCGGGAAGTTCGCCAGCAGGAGGGGCGGCGCTTCCGCTCCCAGCATCGCTACCCCGGCCGTGACCCAGCGGTAGACCGCGAGGTGGTCCGGGTGCCCATAGGCGCCATCCGCACCAAGCGCGAGGACGAGAGCCGGTTCCTCGGCGCGCAGGAGAGCCGCCACGCGCGCCGATTGGTCCTCAAGGCCCGCGAGTCCGCCATCGGGCAGGTCCCAGAACCTCGGGAGTTCGGCGCCGAGCACCCTGCAGCTGTCCCGCAATTCGTCGCGCCGGCGGTTGCCGAGACTCACGGGCTCGGCAGCGATGCCGTCGTGGCGTTCGCCCAGTTCGCCGTTCGTGGCCGTTTCGACCACCACGCGCCAACCGGCAGCGGCCGCGAGCGCTATCGTCCCGCCGAACGCATACGACTCATCGTCCGGGTGAGGAATGATGACGAGGAGCTTGGGCACTAGCGGAAGCCGAGGTTGCCCAGCTCCTCGCGGGCGACGTCGCGGTCATCCCAGGGGAGCGGCTGGTCGCCAATGATGATGCTCTGCTCGTGCCCCTTGCCGAGGATGACGACGAGGTCGCCCGCTTCGGCCCGGCGGAAGGCGGCGGCGATGGCTTCGCGGCGGTCTTCGATTTCGAGGAAGTCGCGGCCGCGTGTCTTGCCGGCTCCAGCGGCGTGGTTGCCAATTTCGGCGACGATGGCGCGCGGATCCTCGCTGCGGGGGTCCTCGTTCGTGAAGACAGCGAAATCGGCGCCCTCGGCAGCTGCTCGGGCAACCCCGAAGCGGCGTCCCGGGTCGCGCTCGCCGGCCGCGCCAACGACCACGATGAGCTTGCCTTCGGACACTTCGCGCAGCACCTGCAGCACCTTGCGGACCGAATCGCCGGTGTGGGCGAAGTCGACGAGCACGGTGAACGGCTGGCCGACTTCGATCCGCTCCATGCGCCCGGGCACACCCGCGCAGTTCGCGAGCCCCTGGCCGATGTCGGTCATTTCGAGCCCGGCGGCGAGCCCGATCCCGGCGGCACAGAGCGCGTTGTAGACATTAAACAGCGCGGGCAGGGCGATGCTCGTATCGACCATGCGGCCGGCGCCGAGAATCCGGAAATCCGAGCCGATTGGGCGGAGAATGATGTTCCGGGCGACGAGTTCCGCATCGCGCGAATCGAGCCCATAAAGAATCTGCTCGGCCTGGGGCGCCCGCGAGAGCATGTAGGCGGCCGAGGGGTCATCCATATTGACAACCGCCGACTTTGGGATGCCCTTGTCCATGCTCGAATCGATGGCGGCGAAAAGGCCGGACTTGGCATCGCGGTAGGCTTCGAAGGTGCCGTGGAAGTCCAGATGGTCGCCGGTGGCGTTGGTGAAGGCGGCGATGTCGTACTCGCAGTGGTCGAGGCGGTTCAGGGCGAGGCCGTGGCTGGTGGATTCGACGATCGCGTAGTCGCAACCAGCATCGGCCATGCGCCGGAGCAGCGCCTGCACTTCGGTCGCCTCGGGCGTGGTCATGCGCTCGGTCGCCTTCGCTGGTTCGCCTGCGATGTAGGCGTCGACCGTGCCCATGCGGCCGACTTTCAGCCCGGCGGCTTCGAGGACGGCGGTCGCGAGGTACGAGGTGGTCGTCTTGCCGTCTGTGCCGGTGATGCCGACGACGACCATTTCGCGCGCGGGGTGGCCGTAGAACCACGCAGACGTGCTCGCCAGCGCCGGGCGAGTGGCCGGCACGGAGATAATCGCCGCATCGCCAGGCAGGTTCGCCCAGGCTTCCTCGTGGTCGTCCTGGACGATCACCGCGGTCGCGCCTTTGCCCATGACGTCGGGCAGGAAGGCGTGGGCATCGAACTTGAAGCCGGGGATGGCGACGAACAGCGCATGCGGCTGCACCGCGCGCGAATCGTGCACGACGGAATCGATGATTGTGGCCTCGTTCCCCCGCACCAGGCGGGCGGCGGGCAGTTCGGCGAGCAGGGACGACAGGGAATGGTCGGTTGACATCAGCAGACTCCGGGCGATGCTGGCGTGATGGGCCTGACAATCGACCTCGTAGATCATGGTAGGCGGGAATGCCGGTGACCGGAAGTTCCGGCCAGGTGCGCACTCGCGTCTTCGCATTGGCGGCGAGCGAGGGCTTCACGCGGGTCGCGATCGCCCAGGCCCTCGCGAACGCGGATGTGCGACGAACGGCGCAGGAACGGCTCGCCGAGGGGCACCTCGCGGACATGGCCTGGATGACCGACGCCTGGATCGCGCGCGCTTCGGACCCGGGCCAATTCCTGCCGGGAGCGAAGTCGGTCGTCGTCCTGGCACTGGCCTACCCGAAACCGACCGCCGACGAGGAACCGCCAGGCGGCCCACACCCGACCGGCCGAATCGCGGCTTATGCCCGGGGGCGCGACTACCACCGCGTCTTCGAGAAAAAACTACGGCGGATGGCCCGGGCGATGAGGGAGGAACTGGGCGGGACGGCGCGGGCGACCGTCGATTACGGCCCACTGCTCGAACGGCCCCTCGGCGCGGCTGCGGGCATGGGCTGGCAGGGGAAATCGACGATGCTGCTCGTCCCGGGGCTGGGGCCGTGGGTGATGCTCGGGGCGATCGCGACGGACCTCGATCTCGAGCCCGGCGAGCCGCTGCGCAAGAGCTGCGGGAGTTGTACGCGCTGTGTGACCGCCTGCCCGACCGGTGCGCTCGGGAGCGAAGGCTCTGTGCTCGATTCGCGGCTCTGCATCAGCTACCACACGATCGAGAATCGCGGCTCGATACCGCGCGCGTTGCGGGCGAAATTCGGCGCCTGGATCTTCGGCTGCGACGAATGCCTGACCTCGTGCCCGGTCGGCCAGGGAAGCGGCGAGATGGCGCCGGGAGACCTTGCTCCGCGGCCGGGGGATGATGTCGCACCGGTGCTGGTGGAGCTGCTGACCCTGGACCAGGAGACCTTCGCCGCACGCTACCAGGGCCGGGCGATCATGCGCGCGAAACGGGATGGCCTCGTCCGGAACGCCTGCGTCGCGCTCGGAAACACGGGGATGGAGGCAGATTTTCCGGCGTTATGTAGCGCACTCGACGACGATTCGCCGCTCGTGCGCGGACACGCTGCCTGGGCAATCGGCGAGATGACGATGCGTCTGCCGCCCCTCGGCCCTGCTGGCGTCGAGACACTCAAACGGCGCGCGGCGGTCGAACCAGACGCTTCGGTCCAGGAGGAGATTGTGGCGGCCCTGGCGCGACTTTCGGCCAGGGAGCGGGAGTAGCGGCCCGGCTGAGAATTACCGGGCTTAGTCGTAGCCCTCGTCGTCCTGGTCGACATGGACACCGGAGGTGTTGGGGCTGCCACCCTCGTCGTCGATGTCCGAATCGAGGTCCGTCCAGTCGTCCGTCTCGTCCTCGTCGTTGCCGTCTTCGTCGATTGCGTCGACATCTTCCTGGCCACGGAGGAGGCCACGGCGGGTGAAGCCGCGGAAGTCGGTCGCCTTCGCCTGCGGGAAGCTCACGCGGCCGACCATCGAGGGGTGCTGGTAGGTCTCCCGAATCATCACGCGGATGTTCGGGCTGACGGTCACGAGGGCGGCCGAATACTGGTTGCCCGCGGCCATCATGCGCGAGAGGCGGAGGCCGACTTTCGGCTCCACCATGCCAACGTACTCACCGTCGCGGGTCTGCACGTTGACGGCGCTGCCTTCGAACTTGAGATTGACGATATCGCCAGCGTCGAGGACGGCCTTGCGGTCCGGGTCGAGCGCCTGGAGGTTCGCCACCGTGGCCTTGCCGGTCTCTTCGACGAAGAGGCGGGTATCGACCTGGCTGGCGGACCCTGCCGCAGCGGCCGAGTCTTTCATGCCGACGAGCTTGTCGAGCATGCGCTTTGCGATCGTGTTCGTGGGTTCGATCTCGATCGCGCGCTGGTAGGCCAGGCGCGCGTTGGCGATCTGGCCGAGTTCGGTGAGCGCTTTACCGAGGCGGTTCAGGGCCTCGGATTCGTCGCCGAACATGCGCACAAAGTCGCGGTTCAGCGATGCCGCGTCTTCCCAGCGACCCCCGACGGCGAGCTTTACTGCCTGATCTTTCATCTGATTGCGGAGACGTGCGCGCTCATCTGGCGCGAGCTCCATTACTTCTTGATTCGCCATATCATTTCGCCTTCCCGCCGACTTGGGTTGGCAGGGTACTCCGAAGACCGCCACCGCACCAATTCATCATTCGATCGTCGGCGGACACGTTTAGTTATAGCATCGCAGGATGGAAAGCAAACGCGCATCAGGGAAAGCCACCGAAAGAACGCTTACCGCCCAGCGTTCCGCCTGGAAATCGGTGGAGCAGCGCTTCAACGGGTACGCCCTGCTCATGCCGGGTGACCCGCAGTTCGTCTGCCTGGCGACGGATTGCCCGGCGCACTGCTGCCGGAAGTACTCGGTCTCGCTGGGCGAGGTGGAAGTCGAGCGAATGGTGAGGGCGAGCGGCCTGCAGCCGGTCTATTTCCTCGAATCCGAAGATGGCGCGCCGATTTCGTTGCCGCTGGCCCAGCCCTACCTGCTCGCGCGGGCGGATGGCGCCTGCAAGCTTCTCGGCGAGCAACTCCTCTGCGGCCAGTACGAAGGGCGCCCGGACGCCTGCCGCCAGTATCCCCACCACGTCTTATTTATTGACACGGATGAGGCGAAGCCGGTCTACGGCGATCTGCCGCGCATGGCCGAGGCGATGTCCTGGTTCGAAGATGGCGACGCGAACGAACCCGCCTGCGTGCCGATTCTCGTGCGCCACCTCGATTGTCCCGGGTTCGATGGCGAGCCACTCCCGGCGGACGACTGGCTGGCGCTCATCCACGAGACCACCTATCTCCAGTATGCCCAGCTTCGGCCGCACATCGAGGCCTTCCCGGCTGTGGTACCTTCGATCGCAGATTTGAACGGCCGGTAACGCAGGTGGCAAACGCAAACGACAGGCAGATTCGCTCCGAGGTCCGGAACTTCGCGCCGAAAGCGATCGAGTGGCGGCGGCATTTCCATCGCTACCCGGAGCTCTCCTGGCAGGAGACAGGCACCCAGGCGCGCATCCTCGAACTGCTCTCGGAGGCTGGGCTCGACGATGTCCGGGCGATTGCGAAGACCGGCGCGACGGCGCTGATCCAGGGCAAGAAACCTGGCCCGGTGGTCGCCTGGCGGGCCGATATTGATGCCCTGCCCATCCCGGAGCGGGGCGACCCATCGTTCATTTCGGCGAACCCGGGGGTCATGCACGCCTGTGGCCACGATGCCCACATCGCCATCGCCCTCGCCGTGGCAACCCTGCTCGCGAAGAAGCGCGAGAGCTTCGAAGGCGCCGTGCGGTTCATCTTCCAGCCTGCTGAGGAGGCCGACGATGGGGCGAAGTCCTGCATCGCCGATGGCGTCCTCGAGAACCCGACCGTGCAACGCGTGCTCGGGCTGCACATCAGCGCTGACCTGCCGATTGGCACGATTAACGTCGCGCCAGGGCCATTCTTCGCTGCGCCGACCTGGTTCAAAGTCGTGATTCGCGGCCAGGGCGGGCATGCGGCCGCGCCCCACCAGTCGATCGATGCGGTGGTTGTCGCCGCCCACGTGATTACCGCGCTGCAGACGGTCGTCAGCCGCTCAGTCGCCCCGAGCGAGACGGCGGTGCTCACGATCGGCACGATGAAGGCGGGCTTCCGTTCGAACGTGATCGCCGAATCAGCGACCCTCTCGGGCACGATTCGCACCTATACCGACCGCCTGCGCGCCGAGATGGTCGCCCGCGCCGAGGAGATCGTGACCGGCGTCGCGGCCGCCTTCGGTGCGACCGCCGAGTTCTCCCACGAGACGAACTGCCCGCCGCTGGTGAACGACCCGGCGGTTTCGGCGTTCGTCGAGGCCGAGGCGCGCCAGTTCTTCGGCCAGCACGCGATTTTCGCCTCGCAGAGCATGGGCGCGGACGATATGGCGGTGTTCCTGCAGCATCGGCCGGGCTGCTACTTCTGGCTGGGCGCGCGCAACGAGGCGATGGGCATCGCCGGCCGCCACCACGACCCCGAATTCGTAATCGACGAGAACGCCATCGCCCCCGGTATCGAATTCGCGATGCGGCTCATCGAAAAGTCCCTGCGCGACCTGCGATAGCCAGTTAACCCGCGCGTACTGCATGCTCGATCGACACCAACATCCAATCACCAAAGAAGAGGAAGGTCCGCCAATGGCCACGCCCAACCTGCTCGAAGAGGGCAGCGCCCTGACGCTCGATTTCAACAAGCTGGCGACGATTCGCCCGGAGAACCAGGTGCTCCCCTGCGCCGTCCAGAACGCGGACACGCACGAGGTCATCCTCGTCGCCTATGTGAACGAACTGGCGCTGAAGAAGGCGATCGAGACGAAATCTGCCGTCTTCTGGAGCACCTCGCGCAACGAACTCTGGGAGAAAGGGAAGACCTCCGGCGAGACTTTCGACCTGCTCGATGTGCGCGTGAACTGCGAGCAGAACTCGCTGCTGTATGTGGTTCGGCCGCGAAAAGGTGGCATCTGCCACACGAAGAACGAAGCCGGACAGCCGCGCAACTGCTACTACCGCAGCCTCGATTTCGAAACGGGTGAACTCACGAATCGGGACGCGTAGCCAGGAAGATCAAGGCTCGAACCGCGCTGTCATTGCTGATTCGGACCGAAACAGGACCGGTAAAGGGCCGCCATCGGGGGATGTTTTGGCATTGGCGCCGACGTATCGTTGTCCTCGCCGGGCGGGAAACTAACCCGGCGGGAGGGCGGATCATGATCACTGACTACCTCGCTCGCAGCCTTGCGGTGCTGTCGCTCGTGCTGGGCGTCGTCGCGCTCGGTGGCTCAAGCGTTGCCGCTCAGGGTCCCACCCCGGGGCCGACGCCAGCGGAGACGCCGGTGGCCGTTTCCACGCCCACTTTCTCGGCCGAACCGGACTGGCCGTACCTGCCGCTCGGCGTGACGCTCCGGGTCGAAGGACTGACCGAGTGCGCGGGCCTGCAGGTGCTCCTGGCGCTCTACGACGCACCGGACGGTCCCGCCCAGATGGGCGACTCGACCTACGCGCATGCCTACCAGCACCTCGATGCCACCGGCTCCGGCGCTGTCACCGTCTACCCGCCGTCCGGCGGCTTCAGCGCGCGGCTCGGGGTGTCCGGGTCGTGCGTCCCCAGGGGGATTGTGAGTTCTGCGGAACTCTTCTCGATCCCCGAGCTCCAGGAGAGTCCTTCAGCTATGATTCCACCGCTCGGCCCTGGTGAGACCACCATCGTCGTTCCCGTTGGCGCATTGGATCGGCCGGTCGAAGCAGGCAAACCTTCGACACCCGCGACGTTCAACCAGGCAACCGACGTCTTCGCGGGAGGCCAGCGCTGCGGAACCTGGTCGTTCATCGACCCCGCGCAGCGAGACATGCATGGCAACAGCATCTTCGTGCTCGGAGCGCCCGGCCAGCATCCGAACTGTTCGAAGGCCGGGCTCGATGTCTGCTTTGAGCGGTTTACGAACCCAGGCGACCAGGCCGGCCGGGGAAAGCTCTACCAGGTTCTCACGCTCACGCCGGGACAGGTGATGCCCCTCCCCAATCTCAACCCCGACCCGCCGCATTACACGCCATGCGCGGGACCGCGCGTGCCTGGCCCGCCGGATACCGGGCAGGGCCTCCTGCAGCCATCCCTGGAGAACTGGACGACAACTGCGGCGCTCGGCGTGGCTGCTATGCTCGCCGCGACGGTGTTCGCAATTGTTCGACGGCAACGGACATAGCGATTGGCGCTACCGCGTGCCGCTGAGGTCCGCCACCATCGTCTCGGAGTCGCCGCTGTAGCCGGTGCGCGTGAACCCGAGCCGCTCGTAGAGCCGCCGGGCGGGATTGGCCGCGCTGACGCTCAGCGAGACGCGCCCGAGCCCGGCTTCGTGCGCACAGGCGAGCAATTCCTGCAGCAGGCGGCCACCGAGACCCCTGCCGCGCCACTCCGGGACGACCGCGACCGACACTTCCGGGACATCGTCGGCGACGTATCCATAGCCGGGCTTTTCGGACGAGAAGAAGCGGAACCAGGCAGCGCCAATCAACTCGCGCTCCTCGG
>JBBSKE010000028.1:0-15791 GCA_038256595.1 Tepidiformales bacterium
GAGAACACGAGCCGAATGCGATCCGGTGCCCGTGGCAGGAGGTCATTATTCGCCGGTTCGGAGACGACAAGGGCGGCGTGGGCGAAGGCGTTCGATGCGGGCATCATTCCCGCGGCCGCGACCAGCAGGAGCAGGACGAGCGCGGCTCGCTTCACTGCTTGCGTTCCAGTACGAGGTAGGAGACCCCGGCACCGAGGACAAACGTGACGAGGCCAACCGCGATTGTCGTCACCCAGGTGACCGTCGTCTTGTCGGTCGAGAGCCCGCCGGACGAACTCGTGGGGACGGCGCCAGACACACCAGAAGGAGTGATCGCAGCATCGACCGTCGGGACTGCCGCAGACTCTTTGAGCTGCTCTTTCCCGGGATTCGGTGTGCCGGCCGGGTCGACCGTGAAGGACAGCGTGCCGTTGGCGTTGTCGCCGTCGTCGGCGCTGAGCGTTTTCCATTCGACCCGGTACTCGCCTGCCGGGAGACCAGATGGCAGCGCGACCGAGAGCTTCCGGCGGTCGGCGTTGTCGATCACCGCCGAGATGTTCGTGACCTCTTTGCCGGAGGCGTCGAACACGTCGATATCGTTCGAGCCGATGGTGTCCTTGAACATCTCCTGGCTCATGACGATCTCGTAGGTCGTCGGGGGAGTCGCCAGGACGGCGCCGTCGCCGGGCTTCACGCTTGTCGGTTCGGCGTGCGCGAATGCCGTCGAAAGAACCGAGAGCGCGAGCGTCGCGGCGAGTATGACGACGGTAATTCTTGCCTTCACAGGCAGAGTGTAGGCCTCCCGCCGCGAGCCGTGAAATAGGAAGTTCTTTCGATTAACCCGTGCGTTACCGCAGTTTGCGAATCGCGTGATAGCCGTGGGTGCGCAGAAACGGGACTGCTGCGAAGAGCCCATAGAGCCCCGGTGCGCGCCGCCCGACTATCCGCGCGGCCGGTGGCGCGAGTGTGATCGAGCGGCTGGCAATCGCCTGCCCGGCGAACCAGCGCTCGATGTCCGCGTTCGAAATCGGGTGGACGTCCGGGTTGCGCGGGCTCTTACGGCGCATGTCGTAGACGAGCACCATGCCGCCCGGCTTCGTGATTCGCAGCAGTTCATCGGCAATCGCCTGCGAAATCTCCTCGCTGGGTACGCTGCTGAAGAGCGTGAAAGCGATACTCACGTCGAACGAGGCGTCCGGCTCCGGGATCTCGGCTGCGCTGCCGTGGTGGACGACGATGTCCGTCGCTCGCGCCCGGCAATAATCGACCGAGGCGCCATCCAGGTCCATCCCGACCACGTTCTCCGGCCGCGCCCCGAGCTGCACGAACTGGCGCAGGTTGTAGCCGCCTGCGCAGCCTGCCTCGAAAAATCGCAGGCCGTCGAGCGATTCGACCCTTGCTCGCCGGAGCAGGTGAGCGAAGTAGCGCTCGCGCTCTTCGACCATGAGCAGGTTGCCGGTCTCCAGCAGCGAATGACGATTATCTGACATCTTTCGAACGGTAGCGAAGGCTGCGCTTGCGGGCGAGAGGGTCTTCCGGAGGCCCGCCCGTTCCGCTCCGCTGGCGTATTGGATTCGACCCCGGGGACTGGTAGGATTCACCCATGCCGCTCTACGAATTCCGCTGCCCCGAATGTGACTCGAAGGACGAAGTCTTCGTCCGCTCGGTCACTTCCCCTGTCGTTGCCCCCGCCTGCAAGCGCGCAGGCTGCAAGAGTGCCGGCGGGCCGATGGTGCGCGCGATGAGCAAGTTCGCCCGCCACCTCACCGAAGGCGACAAGCTTGCGGAGGCCGAGGGCAAATGGGGCAGAGAGGTCAACGATGTGCTCGGCGCCTCGCCGGACATCGACACCATGACCAACCGTTACGCGCGGCTCTCGAAAGATCTCCCGCCCCCGGAAGACCCGGCCCTGCACTAGCCCGCTGGTCTTTCGCAGTTCTTCCGAATAACGCTCATTTGCATACGCGCTTGACCAGATCCTTACGCTTTCCCATGCGGTCGGCTATACTCGCCGTGGTGGTGGTCGAGTCAGGCGGTTCCAGTGAGCCATGTTGCATATCGGGCCCAGTTGTTGGCCCGGCTTCGCGCTGTCACAGACGACGTTTCGTGGGCGACGGGTAGCCTTACCCACACCCAGCATCATTACAAGCAGTCTCCAACCGAGTGGTCCATCCACGAGCACACCGCCCACATGCGCGACATGGAGCGCGAGGTCTTTCTCCCCCTCCTCCGCTGGGCGACCGTGCCAGAGATGCTCGACCCGCTCGATTACTCCCGCCGCCTCTGGCACGACCTTCGCTACACGCCCGACGAGCCCGTCTCCGAGATGATCGAGGACCTCAACCGCATGCGTGATGAGGAACTGACCGTCTTCGCCGACATGGGCGATGAGATGTGGACCCGCTACCGCACGGACACGCGCTGGGGGCCGCTCACCTGCCAGTGGCTCGCCGAGCTGATGTATCGGCATGCCCTGGACCACCTGCAGGGGATCATGGCGCTCAAGCAGGACCTTAGCCTAGCAGCGGCCGAAGCTGGGCCTTTGGCCGGCCGGGTCTCCTCGCCCGTGGTGGTTGGCGGATACATCGGTGGTAGACTGCGCTGATGCGCCTACGAAGTGTTCTTGCCCTGTCTCCTGATGGTTCGAATCTCGAGGATGCCCTCGCCTCCCAGGCGGATGGCGTCCTTGCGACCGTTGCTCACGCCTCCGTTCCCGTGTCTGATGCCCGCGTAGCGGCCGTCTCCGCGGTTGCCCGCGCTCGCGCGGCGGAAAAGTTTGCCTTCGTCACGGTGAACCACCCGCGCACGCAGCTCCTGCGCGGCGACCTCGACGCGCTGGTCTCGCCGGAGCTGACCGGCGTCATGCTCAACCACTGCGTCGAACCGCAGGATGTGCGCGATGCGGCCGTGCTCCTGCGCGAGTTCGAACTGGCCCGTGGCATCGAACCGGGCGCTGTTGCCGTCTTCCCGGTGATCTCGACCGCTCGTGGCCTTCTCCGCGCCTCCGAGATTGTCGCTGCCTCTCAGCGCGTCGCCGGCCTCGTGTTCGATTCGGCCGCCTACTCGCGCGACGTAAGCGCCCGCCCTGAAGAGCGCGGAGAGCGATTCTCCTACGCCCGCGGACTGATCGTGGCTGCGGCACGCGGCCATGATCGGCTGCCACTGGCGATAGCGAACGCGTTCGAACTGCGGGACCTCTCGCACTACGGTTTCGCGGGCGCGATTGTGCCCGATTCCCGTGCCGCCATGACCGCCAGCACCGCTTTCGTCACACTCGTGCTCGAACGGCTGCGGGCTGAGGCGCTGATTGCTGCCTATGGCGCGACCAAGGACGAAGGCGGCTGGGTTGCGCGCGTGGATGACGAGATCGCCGATGCCAGTGCGGTTCGCCGGGCCCACCAGGCGCTCGAATACTAGACTGCCGCGGTCAGTAACTCCTGCAGCTTCGGGAGCAGCGCCGGGTTCGCCGCGAGCGTGAGCAGCATCCCGGGCTGTGGCTCAAACTGCGTGCAGCGCCCGCCCGATTCCTCGGTGATGAGCATCCCGGCGCAGTTGTCCCAGGGCATCAGGTTCGCTTCGAAGTAGGCGTCGAGCCGTCCGCAGGCCACCCAGCAGAGGTCCAACGCCGCCGAGCCGGAGCGCCGCAGGTCGCGCACCTGTGGCAGCATCTTCGCCGCCATCGCCCCCTGCAGCTCTCGCATCGCCGCCGAATATGCGAACCCGGTGCCGCACAGTGCTACCGCCGGGTCGGTGACTGCCCCAACCTCCAGCGGGAGCCCGTTGCGGTGTGCGCCGCCGCCCTTGCTCGCCGAAAACATCTCTACGCGCGATGGGTCGTAGACCACTCCAGCGACGCGTTCGCCCTCGCGTTCGATGCCAATCGAGACCGCGAATGCGGGGATGCGATAGAGGTAGTTCGTCGTGCCGTCGAGCGGGTCGATCACCCAGCGGAGGCCGGTCGAGCCATCCCGGGAGGCCCCTTCCTCGCCGAGAATTCCGTCGTCCGGCCGGGCCGCGAGGATGCGCGTGACGATCAGATCCTCGGCCGCGCGGTCCACTTCGGAGACCATGTCGGTCAGGCTGGACTTGGTCTCGATGTTCGTGCGAACTTCCGCGAGCCGTTCGACCAGCAGGTGGCCGGCGTCGAGCGCGATCCGCTCGGCGAGCGCCTGCAGCTGCTGGTCCGAAATTTCTCGACTCAGGAGAGTGCTCCGACGGCCGCTGCCATCGCAATCGCCTCGTCATCCACGCCGAGGATTTCGCGCAGCACGTACTCCGTATGTTGCCCGAGGCAGGGCCCGGCGGAGTGCGGGCCCGCAGGCGCGTCCGAGAATATCGTCATGAGTCCATCGTACGGTGTCGGCCCCATGACGCCATGCTCGAGTATCGGGAAGAAGCCTCGCTCGGCGAGTTGCGGGTCCTCGTATAGGTCGGCCGGGTAGAGCACGGGCGAGGCCGGCACGCCCGCCTCCTTGAGCTGGCGGCTCAGCGTGAAGGCGTCCTGGCCGGCGCACCAGGTGCGAATCGCGTCGTCGATTGCGTCGCGAACGTTCATCCGCGCGGCGGTCGAGTCGAATTCTGCGCTACGGAAGGCGTCGAGGTGGGCCACGGCCCTGAGTGCGCGCCACTGGGCCTCCGTTTCGATGGCGATGGCGATGTGCCGTTCGAGCCCCGCGCACTGGTAGACCCCGTGCGGGCAGGAGCGCGCCGAGCCGTGTCCGGAGCCGCCCGGGACCTTCCCGTTCACCGTGTAGTCGAGCATCAGCGGCTCGAGGAAGTGGATCGCCGCTTCCACCTGCGAAAGGTCGATGTACTGGCCCAGGCCGGAGCTTCGCCGTTCGAATATCGCCGAGGCGAGCGCGGCCACGCCGTACCGAGGGGCGATGAAGTCGGTGTAGGCGCCCCAGGGTCCGCGGGGAGCACGGTCCGGCCAGCCGGTGATGACGCCGAAGCCGCCGAGGACCGCGCCATGGGTGCCAAACCCGGCGTAGGAGCGCTCCGGGCCGGTCTGTCCGCGGAGGCATGTGCTCAACATAATCAAGTCGGGCCGGGTCGCGCTGAGGGTCTCGAAGTCGAGGCCGAGCTTCTTCATCGTCCCGGGTGTGTAGCTTTCGACCACCACATCGGCCCAGTCGATCAGCCGGTGCGCGAGGTCGCTGCCCTCCGTGGTCACGAGATTGAGCGCGAGGCCCAGCTTCGAGGTATTGAAGTTCGCCTGGAACTGCGAGCGGTCGATCCCGGGCACGCCATCCTTGAACGGCTGGCCGAGACGCAGCACGTCCGGGCGCGTCACCGATTCGACGTGGACGACGGTCGCGCCGTGGTCCGCCAGCGCCTTCGCGATCAGCGGGCCGACGCCCACCCAGGCAAAGTCCGCCACTTTCAGGCCCTCGAACGCGCCCTTGCGCTGCACCTCGTGATGCACCGGCGACGCACTGGTGGGCAGTGAATCGAGCAGCGACTGGTGCTGGCCCAGCTTCGGCGCAGGTCCGGGAATTTCGACGCCGGAGCGAGTCATGAGCGCCCACTTGCCCGGATGCAGACGGCCATCGACCTCGGTCCAGTAGTCGCGAGCCTCGAGTTGGTGGTCGTGTACCACTTCGTCGATCGCGTAGAACGGGGCCAGCAGGAAGTCGTCCTTGACCGCCTGGGCCATCAGCTCCTTCTTCGTCTTCGACATAAAGAGCGCGCTGGCGGCATCCACCCCGCGCATGACTGTCGCCGCATCGACTCGCCCTTCGACCAGCTCCGTCTGCCAGGTTGCCCACGGGATCGCGCGCAGGTCGGCCGGCAGCATCCCCTCGGAATCGGCGAAGTCGAGGATCTTCGCGAGCATCCGCGCGCCTCGCTCGCCGACGCCCATGGAGGCGATGACGTGCCCGTCTTTGCATGGGTAGACGGTGCTGAACTTCACGCCGGGCATGAGTTCCGGGGTGCCCATCGCTCGCGTCTCGCACGTCCCGGGCGGGTTCATGCCGAGGTTGAACGGGTAGCCGCTCGCGTTCATCAGCGTCCACACGATGCCCGGCTGCATTGCGAGGTCGAGGTGCTGGCCGAGCCCGGAGGCCGCGCGCTCGTTGAGGGCGATAATCACGTCCGTGGCGCCCTGCACGCCGCCGTGGAAGGAGGCCTGGGGATAGCCGACCGGGATCGGCGGCCGGTCGCCGTCGCCCTGCAGCGCGAGCAGCCCACCCGCAGCCTCGAGCGTGAGGTCGGTCGCCGGGCTCAGCGCATCCGGACCGAATTGCCCGTAGGGCGTCACCGAGAGGTAGATCAGCCGGGGGTTGAGGGCGCGCAACTGCTCCGAGCCGAGGTTGTGGGAGTCGAGGAAGCCGGGGTCGAACGACTCGATGAAGACGTCGCTCGTCGCCACCAGCTGCTCAAGCCTGGCGCGGTCACTCGAGATTTCGATATCGAGGACGACGCTCTTCTTGCCGAGCGCGACCGACGCCCAGTAGAGCGATTCGCCGTTGTTCTTGTCGAAGGGCGGAAGCGAACGCGAGACTGCGCCTTCCGGGGGTTCGACCTTGATCACTTCGGCGCCGAGGTCGGCGAGTATCCGCCCGGCCATGTCTGCGCGGTCCGTTGCCATGTCTATGACGCGAATTCCGATGAGCGGTCCGTTGGTCATGCGTTCCCCCGTCCTGTCGCCAAAAAACGAACTGGTACGGTGCGGAATCCTACGGATGAACAGCGGCCCGCGCCAGCGACGGGAGCCTCAGAGCGCGAACGAATGGCCTAACGGAAGCGGAAACCGACCTTCAGGCCCGCGCTTGCAGCCCATTCGCCCGCCGGGGTCTTCTTCCCGCCAGCCGGCTGCACGCGGAGGACTCGCAGCACGCCGCCATTCAGCCGGATGTCGAAACCGTCGGCGTCGATGGCCAGCACGCGCCCGGTCATGCCGGCGGCGAGTTCACCGGTCAGTTTGCAATCGAAGATGCGCAGTTTCTCGTCGTTGAAGGTCGTCCAGGCGCCCGGTTGGGGGTTCGCACCACGAATCAGCGCGGAGATACGCTCGGCCGGTTCGTACCAGCGGATTTCCGAGTGCTTGTCCTGCAGCGGCGGCTCGTAGGTCGATTGGGCATGGTCCTGCGGCACTTTCGGCGCCGTCCCGGACTCGACCATGCGCGCCGACTCGACCATCGCGGCCACACCTTCGGGGAAGAGCTGGCCGAAGTAGATCGAGCCGACGGTGTCATCGGGGCCGAGCGGGAACGACTTCTGGAGCAGGATCGGGCCAGTATCGATGCCCTTGTCGGGCCAAAAAATGGTCACTCCGGTCTCGCTGCGGCCGTTGATAATCGCCCAGCTGATCGCCGACGAGCCGCGATGCAGCGGCAGCAGGCTTGGGTGGTACTGGATGGTCCCGTGCTTCGGGTCATCGAAAATCGACTCCGGCAGGATGTCCGTGACGAACGCCATGAGGCAGAGGTCCGACTGGATCTTCCGCCAGGTCTCGCCGCCCTCGGCTTTGAGCGAAGCGGTCGGCACCGGTGCGATGCCAAGGCCCTCCGCGGCCGCCCAGAGCGGGTCCGTTCGGCCGTTCGCCGGCGGAGGCGCGCTCACCCCCGCGATCTCGAAGCCTTCTTCGACCAGCCGCTTGAGCACGGCCTCGCCGAATGCGGCCTGCCCGATGATGGAAACACGCATGCTCTACTCCGTTCCGTCCCGCGCGAGGGTATCGCCACCGGGCGTCTGCGGCGAGTGGTTCGCAGGTCTAAACCGCGACGGCCTTCGCCGACCCGGTGATATCGGCCATCAGGTGCATACCCGCCTGCCCACCCGAGACGATCATCGTGGTCACGCCGCAGTCCTCCCAGGCACGGTAACGCTCGCGAATCCGCGCTTCGGGGCCGATGAGCGCCATCTCGTCGACGAGTTCATCCGGCACCGCTGCCTCCGCCTCGGCCTTTCGACCGGAGAGGTAGAGCTCCTGGATCTTCGCCGCGGCATCGCCGTAGCCGTACTTCTGCGCCATCTCGTTGTGGAAGTTCTTCTCTTTCGCGCCCATGCCACCGATGTAGAGCGCGAGGTTCGGCTTCTGGCGGGCGAACCCGGCCTTCACGTCGTCGGTCACGATCACGGAGCAGCCGGAGGCGATATCGAAGTCCGCGAACGACTTGCCGTTGCCGGCCCGCCGGAAGCCCTCTTCGAGCGCCGGCTTGAACATGTGCATGCGCTGCGGCGAGAACCAGATGGGCAGCCAGCCATCGGCCAGTTCGGCCGTGTTGCGAATGTTCACCGGGCCCATGGTCGCGAGATACACCGGGATCTGGCGCGTGTGCAGGATCGACTTCAGTGGCTTGCCGAGCCCGGTAGCGCCGGGGCCGGTGTAGGGCAACTGGTACTCCTCGCCCTGGAAGCTCACCGGCTCTTCGCGCGCCCAGATCTTCTTCAGGATCTGGACGTACTCACGTGTGCGAGCAGCGGGCTTGCCGTAGGGGACACCATGCCAACCTTCGACCACCTGCGGACCCGAGAGGCCGAGCCCGCAGAGTGCCCGGCCGCCGGAGAGGGCATCGAGCGTGGCCATCGTCATCGCGCACATCGCCGGCGTGCGCCCGGGCATCTGCATGATGCTGGTGCCGAGCTTGATCCGCGTGGTCTGGGCCGCGATCCAGGCGAGCGGCGTCACCGCGTCGGAGCCGTACGCCTCGGCCGACCAGACCGAATCGTAGCCCAGGCGCTCTGCCTCAAGGATGTTCGCCATGTCGATGTTCATGCGTGCGCCGCTGTAGCCGATGCCGATTGCCAGTTTCACGTCGATGCTCCTGCAGATGCCCGGGTTGTCTCGCCAGGAAGCCGCCGCAACCCGCGACAGCCCCGGTTTCGTTCGCGAATCCTACCGCAGGCGGCCGGGGATGTGCTCGCCAGCGCTGGTGAAGTAGCTTCTCCAGGGGCGAAGAATCTGCTCGCAGACAGACCGTGATGCGGCGAACGCGTAGGATATCGGCATGGCAACGACTCCCGCGTTTAACCCACCTGTTCGTATCCTCATGGGGCCTGGCCCAAGCGGCGCCAACCCCCGCGTCCTCCGCGCAATGACCGCGCCGCTCCTCGGCCACCTGGACCCGGAATTCCTGAAGATCATGGACAACTGCCGGACGATGCTCCGTCAGGTGCTCCGCACGGAAAACCAGGTCACCATGGCCACTCCCGGCACCGGGACGAGCGGCATGGAAGCGGCCGTCATGAACCTCGTGCAGCCCGGCGACCACGTCGTCGTTGCCGTCGCTGGCTACTTCGCCGACCGCATCTGCCAGATGGCCGAGCGCGCCGGCGGCACCGTCACCCGCGTCGAAGCTCCCTGGGGCTCCGCGGTCGACCCGGAGAAACTCCGTGCTGCCGTCAAGGCTGCCGCCCCGGTGAAGCTCATCGGCGTCGTCCACGCCGAGACCTCGACTGGTGTGCGAACGCCGATCGAGCCGTTCGGTGAAATCGCGCGTGAAGCCGGCGCGCTGCTCCTCGTCGACTGTGTGACCTCGCTCGGCGGCGTCCCGGTCGAAGTCGACAAGTGGGGCGCGGATGCGGTCTACGGTGGCACGCAGAAGTGCCTCAGCGCGCCTCCCGGGGTCGCGCCGATTACCCTTTCGCCGGCCGCCTGGGACACCGTCAAGGCCCGCGAGACGCCGAACAACAGCTGGTATCTCGATATGGCGCTGCTCGAAGCCTACTGGGACGACCGCCGTAACTATCACCACACAGCGCCGATCTCGATGATCTACGCGCTCCATGAAGCCCTCGCGCTCGTCCTCGAAGAGGGCCTGGAGAACCGCTGGGCCCGCCACGAACGGAACGGCCGCGCCCTCCAGGATGGCCTCGAGGCGATGGGTCTCGTCCTGCACGCTGACGAAGCAGTTCGCCTGCCGGTGCTCACGACAGTCCGCATCCCGGATGGCGTGAACGACGCCGAAGTCCGCGGCGCGCTGCTCAAGCGCTACAACGTCGAAGTCGGCGGCGGCCTTGGCGACCTCAAGGGGAAGGTCTGGCGCATCGGCCTCATGGGCGAATCATCGACCCCTGGCAACGTGCTCCTGTTCCTCAACTCGCTCGGCAAGATCCTCGGCGAGCAGGGCTACAAGGCCGACACGCGCGGCGCTTCCAACGCCGCCCAGGCCCGACTCTCGCTGGCCTAGCAGGACTGGTTCGAACACAAAAAAGAGGGCGGCGATTCAACCGAATCGCCGCCCTCTTTGTGTCTCTTGCTGCTTCGAACGCGCTACGGCTTTGAAGGGAGCCAGACCGTCACGTTCGCACGCACGGAAGGCTCGCCGTTCGCCAGCGTCACCACTTCGAGTTCGAGGATGTTGTTGCCATCTTCCTGGCGCTTGTCGACGATCCTGCCGGCCAGCGTCAGGGGGCGGTCCGCGACGTCGGGGCGGCGGAACGCGAGCCGGCACGCCTTGAGGCTGCCCTCGGGACCGATCCAGTCGTTCACGTACTGCGTCATCCACGACATCTTCAGCAGGCCCGGGACGAGCGCGCCGCCGACGCCCATGCGCTTGCCCGCTTCGACATCGGCGAAGGCCGGGTTCGTCGGGTTGTCGCGACCGAAGAAATCGATCGCCATGTCAGTTGTCGGAATCTTCTCGACGGGGTCGAGTTCGTCGTTAACGTTGACGTCTTCGTAGTACTTCTGCGTCATAGTTAGCGGTCCTTCGCTGCAGTGGGGTCGAACTGCGAAATGGTCACGAGCGCCGCGGCGACATGCTCGCCAGCGGCGTCGTAGTAATCCGTGCTGTTCGTGACGAGCACGGTGTAGCCATAGCGGCCGCCGATGCGGTCACGAATGTCGATGACCGAGGTGTAGGCCGTGAGCTCCTCGCCGATTTTGATCGGCCGGGAGAACTTCCACTCCTGCTGAGTGAGCAGCGCGCCGGGCATAATCTGCACGTTTCGGCCCGGGCGTCCGCCGCCAAACGATGCGATGACGTATGGCGGGGCGATGCCCGTTCCATCGGCCCAGCGTGGGTCCGTATCGCCGAGGATCTCGCGCATTCGCTTCGCCTCGGACTCGCGGACCGTAATGGTCACCGGCTCGCTTCGTACACCGATGGCGGCCAGGTGCTCTTCGGTAATTTTGCTAGTGATTTCTTCTTCTTCAGACATTTAGTTAGCGCCTCTCTAAGTACCTGACTATACGAACGCCCCGGAATTGGGCAAACCGCCCGTTCCGCGTTGACGCCGTACTATACAAAACCATGAGCATTGTCACCCGCAAAGTCTCCGTCGAACGCAACCGGCTGCGCTTCGCCGCCGCCCACATGGCCACCTTCCTCGACGACTGCGAGCCCATCCATGGACATAACTACGATGTCATCCTCGAACTCGAAGGCGAACTCACCGAAGAGTCCTGGGTCTGGGATTTCGGCGACCTGAAGCGGCGCACGAAGGCGATCATCGACAATCTCGACCACAAATTCCTCCTCCAGCGCGAAAGCCGCCTCCTTGAAATCGAAGAGACACCGGACAGCTGGAATATTCGCTATCGCGACCGCGGCTACGTCCTCCCAAAGTCCGACGTCATCGCCCTGCCGATCGACAATTCGACCGCCGAGCGACTCGCCGATTGGATCGCCGGGCAGCTGCTTGCCGGATTCGCCCCAGACGCCGCGAAGACGGTTCGCCGATTAACGGTAGGTGTCGAAGAGATGCCGGGGCAGGCGGGCTGGTATACTGTGGATATGCAGGCCTAGAACTCACGTTCGGCCCGCGGTACATGGAGGTCACGTTCATGCAGGTCGATTGGGACAAGGCGATCAACGAAATCCTGTCCGAAAAGATGACGTGCCAGGCGTGCAACGTCATGGGCGACCAGATGGTCGTTGGCTACACGCGCGTGGCCGAAGCCGCAGAGTTCGCGATCCGCTGCAAGGACTGCGTCGACAAGACCGATTGCGATGCCCGCAAGCTCGTGGTCGTCTGCGTCGATTGCGCGCGCACCTACCGCGTGAACGGCGAACTCACGGACGAGACCGGCATGATGTCGGCGCTCCTGGACGAATGCCGCCACAACCTCGAGGATTCCGTCGATTACCTGGCCAACTTCTGGAAGGAAGACGTCGAAGTCGAATTCGACGACATGGAGAAGGGCCTCGACGAAGTGGACCCGGAGCTCTTCAAGGAAGAGGACAGCTGGCGGCTGCGACTCGAAGAGGAGTACCTCAACCTGCATCGCTGGTTCCGCGAACACCATCGCCCGATCCCCGATCCCGGCTGGCGCAGCCAGTACGCCGAAGACGTCATCAACCTCGGCTACCAGACCCTCCTCGGCGACTAAACCCGCCCTCACACGCATGACGTATCGACCCGGCGCGCTTTGCGGCCGGGTCGTTTCGATTGGTCCGTCAAGACTTTGCGCAAACTGAACCGGGCGGGGTACTATCACCCTCCGGGAGGGTGTGGAAAGTGTCACCTGCTTTAGCATTTCTTGGGCTAACGATTCTCGGTACATGGGGCCTCGCCTCAATTGGCCTGATCGCTGGCGGCATCATTCTTTTCTTCTTCCCCGGCGACGCCGCGACGAACTCGGACCCGCAACTTGGCGGGGCTGTGCTCTTCATTGCTGGGGTCATGAGCTTCGGGCTCAGCAACCTCGTTGCTATGCCGCTGCTCGGGCTCGATCCGCCGCTGCCGCTCAAGGCGAAGAAGATCATCCCGCACGCGCGCATGAAGAAATGGCACTCGGTCGGCAATCTCCGCGATTTCACGGACGGCGTGCCGAAGGAAGTGCGCGCTCGCACGATGCGCATCCTCATCATTCGCAAGGGCGATACCGCCTACGCGCTCCACGGCACCTGCTCCCACGCGCAGCTCCCGATGGGCGGCCTGCCTGGCTCGCCGATTAAGCCATACGCGATCAAGGACGATTGCGTGATGTGCCCCTTCCACGGCGCCCGCTTCGAAATCGAAACTGGAAAGGTCGTCCGCCAGCCGTTCGATAGCCAGTTCAACAACGAACACCCGCTCCTCGGCCGCCTGCAGTCCAAGATCTTCAAGGTTGCTCCCCTCCTGAGCATGAAGGCCGAAGACTCGCAGACCTACCCGGTCAAGATCGAGAACGGCGAGATCATCGTCGGCCTGCCGCGGTAACTTCCTCGGCCCGCACAAGAGCCATTCGAATGGCCGCTTCCGCAAGGTTGCGGCCATTTTCTTTGCCCCGGCCGTCGCCGCCGCGCAGCCATCCCGCAAACTTGACTTAATTGGTCAACTTCACTGACTATTGAGGGCGGTTCGCTGTATCCGCGCGCCGCTGGCCCTGCCCCAGCGCAGGCCCGTTTTGACGTTCCCGGAGATTCGCAACCGCACGCGGCACCCACGCAGGTCGCCCACCCAGAGGAGAAACGATGACGAACACTGAGGCCTCCGTGCGTCCACCGGCGGTTACGGAACTCGATAAACTCGAAGCCGAAGCCATCTTCATCATGCGCGAAGTCGCGGCCGAGTTTGAACGCCCGGCGCTCCTTTTCTCCGGTGGCAAAGACTCGATCGTGCTCCTCCGCATCGCCGAGAAAGCCTTCTGGCCCGGCAAGATCCCGTTCCCCGTCATGCACGTCGACACGGGCCACAACTTCCAGGAAGTCATCGATTTCCGCGACAAGCGCGTGGCCGAACTCGGCGCGAAGCTGATTGTCGCCTCTGTCCAGCAGGCCATCGATGACGGCAAAATCGTCGAAGAGACCGGCATCCGGGCCTCGCGCAACCGCCTCCAGACGCCCGTCCTCCTCGAGGCTATCGCGGACAATCAGCTCGATGCCGCCATCGGTGGCGCCCGCCGCGACGAAGAGAAAGCCCGCGCCAAGGAGCGCGTCTTCTCCTTCCGCGACGAATTCGGTCAGTGGGACCCGCGCAACCAGCGGCCTGAACTCTGGCGGCTCTACAATGGCCTCCACGTGAAGGGCGAGCACATGCGCGTCTTCCCGCTTTCGAACTGGACCGAACTGGACATCTGGCACTACATCGAGCGCGAGCCGCTTGAGGTTCCTTCGATCTATTTCGCCCACGAGCGCGAAGTCTTCGAGCGCGATGGCATGCTCATGGCCGTCAGCCCGCACCTCCGCATGCTGCCCGAAGAGCGCGTCTTCAAGACAGCGGTTCGCTACCGGACTGTCGGCGATATCACCTGCACGGCCGCCATTCCCTCCCAAGCGAACGACCTCGCCTCCGTCATCGCCGAGGTATCGGTCGCGCGCATCACCGAGCGGGGCGCGAGCCGGGCCGACGACAAGTTCTCCGAAGCGGCGATGGAAGACCGCAAACGCGAGGGGTATTTCTAGGATGGATCTGCTGCGATTTGCTACGGCCGGCTCTGTCGACGACGGCAAGAGCACCCTCATTGGCCGCCTTCTCTACGATTCGAAGCAGGTCTTCGAAGACACGATGGCCAGCCTCCAGCGCGCCAGCGAGGCCCAGGGGCACGAAGAGGTCAACCTCGCGCTCCTCACCGACGGCCTCCGCGCCGAACGCGAGCAGGGCATCACGATCGATGTCGCCTACCGCTATTTCGCCACGCCGAAGCGCAAATTCATCATCGCCGACTCACCGGGCCACGTGCAGTACACGCGCAACATGGTTACCGGCGCTTCGACCGCCGATCTCGCGCTCATCCTCGTCGATGCGCGCAAAGGGGTGATTTCGCAGACCCGCCGCCACTCGGCCATCTGCTCGCTCCTCGGCATTCGCCACCTCGTCCTCTGCATCAACAAGATGGATCTCGTCGATTGGTCCGAAGCCGTCGTGAACCAGATTTCCGCCGACTTTGCGAAAATCACCGAGCACCTCGAGGTCGAATCGGTGACGGTCATGCCGGTTGCCGCCGCCTCGGGCGACAACGTCGTCGATCCGTCGTCGAATATGCCCTGGTACACCGGCCCGACGCTCCTGGAATTCCTCGAGAGCGTCGAAGTCGCCGACCCGGCCGAACATGCGGCCCTCCGCCTGCCAGTGCAGTATGTGATTCGCCCGCTGACGAGCGAATACCACGACTATCGGGGGTATGCGGGCACCATCGCCGCCGGCCACGTCCACGCTGGCCAGGATGTCCTCCTCCTCCCGATAGGCCTGCGAACGAAGGTCACCCACATCGACCGTTACAACGAGTCCCTGGCCGAAGCGGCGAGTGGAGATGCCGTCGCGGTTCGCCTGGCGGACAACATCGACCTCAGCCGCGGCGGCATGATCGTGGATGCGAACGAGCCTGCGGTTTCAGCGACGAAGTTCACGGCGGACCTCTGCTGGATGAGCGAGGGCAACCCGCTTAAGCCCGGACAGCAGTTCTGGCTCAAGCACACCACCCGCCGCGTGCGGTGCATCGTCGCCTCGCTCGACGACCGCCTCGAAGTTGAGAGTTACGAGCGCCAGCCGAGCCCGGAATCGTTCCCGTTGAACGAAATTGGCCGCGTAACCATTCGCACGATGGAGCCAATTTTCGTCGACCGCTACGACGTCAGCCGCGATACGGGCAGCTTCATCCTCGTTGATACCGCAACCCGTCGGACGGTCGCCGCGGGCATGGTGCGCGAGGTTGAGACCGCCTGAAGCTCCCCGCGATTCGCCCCCGAAGCTCATTCGAATCGCGGTATCGCGGATGAATGAGCCAAGTAGACTAGCGCGAGGCTAAATACCTCGGGGTGCGGAACATGGCTGAACAGATGCCACTCGCTGGCGTTGTCGTGGTTGATTGCTCGGAAGGGGTCGCCACCGCGTATGCCGGGCGCCTGCTCGCCGACCTCGGCGCGACCGTCATCAAGGTCGAAGCGCCAATTGGCGACCGAATTCGGCGCCTCGGACCGTTCCGCGACGACATCCCCGAC
>JBBSKE010000029.1:0-15776 GCA_038256595.1 Tepidiformales bacterium
CGGGCTCGCCCTCACGGATCGCCTCTGCGCCGGCTTCGAACCAGCGAGTGTCGCCGTGTTCGCGCGCCTGGAGGAGCCACCACTCCGCGCCCCAGAGGTAGAGCCGGGTCGCCCCCGACCGGCGGCCATACTCGACGTTCTTCGCCAGTTTCTCCGGCGAAAGGTTCGGGCTCGGGTTCGCGGGCGAAATCAGGCGCATGTCGAAATCGGACCAGGGCTCGGCCTGCAGCTCGGTCACCCAGAGCTCCTTGCCCTCGGCGGCGGCGGCGCGCGCCTGGTTCGCGTAGTTCACCCCGAGCGGCCCCAGGTCGAGGATATTCACCACCAGGTCCCAGCCGCGGATCGTGTAGTTCCGGAACGGGTAGATGCTCGTGCCCAGGGCATCGCTGTCCGCGAGCGGGATTCGCCAGGTGGCGTCCGTCGCCCAGTGCTGGCCGTGGTTCATGGTGATCGGGCGGTCGAGCGGGTCAGCCTCGCGGATGATCGCCGCGATCTCCTGGACGAAATCGCGGCCGATCGTCCAGTTGTTCCAGTATTCGCCGCGATGCGACTCGACATACGGCTCGTTCTCCGCCCCCCACGCCTCGATCACCGGCGAGGCAACTACGTGCCCGATGACCGCGCGAATCATCTGCAGCGCGGGCTCGCGAATCCCCGGCCGGTCTGTGACCACTCGCGCGCCAGTGAGGTCGACCGAATCGCGCAGCCAGCCGGGCACGTAGTACTCCGGGTGGCGCTGCGCCTTAATCCCGACCGTGAGGAGGACGCGCGCATCGTGCTTCGCCGCCTCGGCGAGCAGCGCATCGATGAGCCGGAAGTCGTACTCGCCCGCTCGCGGCTCCACCTGCGACCATTCGACCGAAAGGCGGATGTGCTTCGCCCCTGTCGCCACGAGGATCTGTCCGAGGGTCTCGGCGCACCATTCGGCCCTGCCCGGGCGGTCGTCCGGCACCGATTCGTTGCCTGTCTCGAGGAGCAGGTATTCGGCGTGGTTGCAGCTGTAGTTGATGCCGACGAGCGGGTCGCCGAGGGGCTCGGCATTGATCCACGTGAGCTGCCAGGTCGTCCAGGCCACGAACGCGAGCAGCCCGCCGGCGAGCAAGGCGGCGCCGCCGATGATCCCGATGCCTCGTGCCGTTCGCGCTGATGGTCGCCGGGACCACGTGCTTCTCACGTACATGAGCGTATCGTTGCCTGGCGAATAGGGGTACGCGCTCGCGAATTCGCCCCAGGAGCACACCCGTGATTGGCACCCCCGAACAAGCCGAATTCATCGACCGCAACAAGTGGGCAGTCGTCACTACTCTGCGCAAGGATGGCAGCCCCACCACCTCGGTCATCTTCTATGCTCGCGACGGCGACACGCTCATCTTCAGCACCACGAAGAACCGCCTGAAGACGAAGACGCTCGAGAATGACCCGCGTCTCGCCATCACGGTCCTCGATGAGGGTGCGCCGTTCGGGTTCGTCTCCGTCGAGGGCACAGCGACCATCGAAGACGCCGACATCGTTCCTGGCCACGTGGCAATCAACCGGGCGATGCGCGGTGCGGAATTCACCCCGCCCGAGGGCTTCGAAGAGCGCCTGCGCGGGGAGGGCCGGGTCATTATCCGCCTCACGCCGACGCGCGTTTCCGGCGTGACGAACCGCAAATAGCCCTCCGTTAGCGAGTTCGGGGCGAAGATGGACGCATGAAACCGGACTACACCGCCCTCGAGTTCCTGCCGGCGCCCGCCGACCGCCCGTATGTCATCGTCAACATGGTCATGTCCGCCGACGGCCGCACCATCCTCGATGGCAGCGAGCAGGGTATCGGCAGCAAGACCGACCAGCGGCTCATGCGCGAGTTGCGCGTCCACGCCGACGTCATCCTCAATGGCGCGACCACGCTGCGCGTCTCCGGGACCTCGCCCCGTACTGGCGACCCGCACCTCGAAGCGCTGCGCGTGAGCCGGGGCAAGCCGAAAGCAGCCATCGGAGCGGTCATTTCGCGCTCCGGCGACCTGCCGTTCGAACGCATCTTCTTCACGGCCGATGATTTCGAGGCGATGGTCTACCTCGCCCACGATGCGCCCAAAGGGGTTGCCGGCAAGGTCATCGAAACTGGCCGCACCGTCGTCGGCCTGCCGGAGCAACGACCGATCGAGTGGATGCTCGCGCACATGCGGCACGAAGTCGGCGCGGAGCTGCTGCTCTGCGAAGGTGGCGCATCGCTGAACGGGCAGATGCTCGCGGCCGGCGCGGTCGATGAACTGTTCATCACCATCGGCCCGCGGCTCGTCGCCGGGAATGGCGTGCCCGGCGCGATCGAGGGGCCTTCGTTCACGAAAGAAAGCGCGCCGAGGCTCGAACTCGTCGCCGTCTCTCGCAACGAGGACACGAACGAACTCTACCTGCGCTACCGCGTCGACCACTCGGCCAACAGCTGAACTAGCGGCGACGAACCACCGTCGCGCGCGAGTGCGGAATCCGGCTGAATGCGCTGCGCTTCACCGGGACAATCGCGATTGGCGGCAGCGAAGGGTCGGCAGGCTGCCAGAACGTGAAGAGGAAGCCGTCCGGCCCCATCACCTGGCACTCCCGCGTGAGCCCGGCATCGTAGGGGTCCATCACGGTCACGGCGCCCATAATCTCAGCCGTTTCGTGGACCGCGACAACGTCATCGACGCGCAACCGCAGCTCCGCCCCGACGCCGCGCGTGATGCCCTCATCCGTGAGGGCGTTGTACCAGGGGTGGTTCGGATCAGCCTCGTCGGCGTGCAACGAAATGTCCGCGCCGCCAACATCCAGCCGGGCGAAGCCGGGATGCTGCTCGACCAGCCGGGCGTTCGCCAGTTCCGTAAGAAAACCGCCAAGAGCGGTGATATCCGTCGTCCAAAGAACGAGTCCAAGCCGCGATTCGGTCATGGCACTCTCCAGTTTCCCGCCCGGCCAGTATACCGCCGGGCAGGATACCGCGGGTCAGTCCCGGTTCAGGCGGGCCGGAACTTGGGCAGCGCGAAGACGTCGCGCTGCTCACAGTCGAACGGCTCAGCGGCCGCGGAAGCTCGGATCGTGGCGATCGAGCCAGGTATCGGCGAAGCGATGCTGGTACCCGTTGCCGACATCCACCGGGAAGTCCTTCACATACGGCCAGGAGAGCGAAATCACGCGTTCACTCACGAGGTTCACGCCGGCGTTCAGGTAGAGCAGTTTGCGCTGGATGGTGTAGCCGATTTCGCGCCGCTGGGCCTCATCGAGCGTCTGCCGCTGCTTGATGATGAGCGCGTCCATCTCTGCATCGCGCAAAGGGAAGCTGTTCGTCGGACCATCGGTATGGAAATGCGGGTAGACCCAGTCGTCGAGATCGAGCCAGCCGGTGTCCTGCCCGACCACCCACGGCGCCGTGCCGTCGATGTAGAGCCGCTGCACGATCGACTCAATGGGCACCGGGTTCACGGCGATGTTGAGGTCGAGGTTCTTCTTGATCTGGTTCTTGATGAGCGTGCCGATGCCGAGCGAATCCTCGATGTCCTTGGGCACGATGAGTTCCAGTTCGCCCGGGAGCGGCTGGTCGGACAGCGAGGCTGCGAGCAACCGGCGACCCTCTGCCACATCGGCCGCGCGCTCGACTTCGCGCACGCGGTGTCCTGGCACGGCGATCAGTTCGGCCTGGGGCAGAGACCAGCGCGTCAGCGGCCAGCTCACCCACGGGTTCAGTTCGCCGCTGCCAGCGAAGAGCTGTTCGAGCATCTCGCGGCGGTCGATAGCGATGCTGATGGCGGTTCGGAGGCGGACATCGTTGTAAGGCGCAATTGGCAGGTAGAAGCGCATCCCGAACCACTGCGCGTGGCCCGCGGCCTGCTCGACCAGCCCAGGGATCGCCTTCTTCAGCCGGTCAGCGGCCGGCCGCCCGACCACCGCGACATCGAGCTCTTTGATCCGAAGGTGGGCCTCGATTTCGGTCGCGTCGCTCGCAAACTGGGCGGCTACGCCGTCGAGGTAGGGCCGTTCGTTGCCGCCGTACCAGCTCGGGTTGCGGCCGACGCTCGCCAGCCGCTGTTCGCTCCATTCGACCCAGCGGAAGGGCCCACTCCCCGGCTGCGAACTCGCCGAGGGGTTCACCGTGCCGTTCGCCATCTCCGCCGGGACGATGGAGCCGCTGGCATCGGCGAACAGGTTCAAAATCGGCGCGTGCGGCTCTTTGAGCGTCACCGAGAGGCGAGAGTTGTCCAGCGCCTCGATTTTGTCGATTTTCGAAAGCCGGGCGCGATGGGTATAGGACGGGTCACCGCTGATCTGCCGCTCGATGCTGATTTTCACGTCCTCGGCGGTAATTGGGCGGCCGTTGAACGGCGTGACCTCCTGCCAGTGGGCGCTGCCGTTGATTTCGAAGACGTAGGTCAGCGAATCCGGCTGCTCCGGCATGGTCCGCGCGAGGTCCGGCAGCATTTCGCCGCGGGCCTGGTCGCGATACGCCAGCAGGCGGCTGTAGACGAGCGACTGGTGCCCCTGGAACGCCTCGGACTGGGTCTTGTGGGGGTCGAATTTGCCGTCGCCGGTGACCAATCCCGTGTAGCGCAGCGTCCCGCCACGGCGGGAGGCCTGCGTCGAAGAGGCAGTCCCGTTCGCGGAAGAGGTGGGAGCGGTTCGGGTCGGGGATTGCCCGGCGGTCGTCGTCGTTGAAGCGTTCGGAAGCGCCGGGCTCTGCGGTGGTTTCGCGTTCGAGCCAGAGCAACCTGCGAGCGCAGCGGCTGCTGCGGCCACAGCTCCCCCTGTGGCGCGCATGAACCACCGCCTGGACACCCGCCGGGGCTGCGGGCGTGCGGTTTCCATCAGTCACGCATGCTACCGCACGGGCGGCCGAAATGGGCATAACAGTTGCTGCGCGGTCAAGAATTCGGCACGGGCGAGCGAAATTCCGCTTTCGCGTATCATCTCGGCCACTGCACCCGACTCAAGGAGCCCCGCCACATGCCACAGGCCGTCACCGCTGACACCACTTACGAACCCGTCCCCTTCTGGGCGAAGATTCCACACGGCCTCTGGCTGCGCGAAGCGACCTCTGTCGCCGTCGATTCCGAGGACCGCGTCTACGTGTTCAATCGCGGCAATATGCCCGTCCTTGTCTTCGATCGCGACGGCAACCTCGTCCACATGTGGGGCAACGACGACCCCTTCCAGGGCGTCACCGACTTCACCGACCAGTACGGCAACCCATCGAAGATCTGGCGGGGCACGCACTACACCTGGGCCCACTCCGTGCGCGCCGACCACGAGGACAACATCTGGCTGGTCGATACCATCGGCCATTCGCTCTTCAAGACGACGAAGACGGGCGACCCGCTGATGCGCCTCGGCACCGGGACTGCCTCTGAGAAGCAGGGCGGCGAGATGTTCAACCGCCCGACCGACATCGCCATCCACCCCGGCACCGGCGACCTGTTTATCTCGGACGGCTACGGTAACTCGCGCGTCCACCACCTCGATGCGGCGGGCAACCACATCAAATCCTGGGGCGAACCCGGCGCCGACCCGGGCCAGTTCAGCCTCCCCCACAACATCGCCATCCTCGGCGACGACCGCGTCATCGTCTGCGACCGAGAGAACCATCGCGTCCAGGTGTTCACGGTCGAGGGCGAATTCGTGCGCGAATGGCACGTCCACAAGGCGGTCGCCGTCTGGGTCGACCCCGGCAGCCGCAGCATCTACGTCGCCGAGCAGGGGCCGCCGCCGGTCCAGTTTGGCGTGCGAAACCTCGGCCATCGCGTCTCGATATATACGGAAGACGGCGTCCTCGTGAACCGGATCGGCAATCCCCTGCCAGGCGAGCACCACGACCAGTTCCTCTGGCCGCACAGCGTCTCGGTGGACTCGGAAGGCAGCATTTACGTCGCCGACGTCTCCTACGTTGAAGTCGGCAGCAAGCAGACCCCGCCGCGCGAGATGGTGAGCCTGCACAAGTGGCGCCGCACCGCCAACTAAGGATGAATCACGGTTCACACAGGAGCACGCACATGGCCCGCCCGAACAAACTGGAAGAAGCGAACATCATCGAACGGCTCGACGCCTTGCCCGGCTGGGGCGGCGACGCCACCGCACTCAAGAAGACCTTCAAGTTCGCCGACCACATCACGGCGATGGGATTTGTCACGAAGGTCGCCATCTGCGCAGAGGTCCTGGACCACCACCCGGACCTCCACATCGTCTACAACACGGTCGACATCACCCTCAACACGCACGATGCCGGCGGCGTGACGGATCTCGACTTTAAGCTCGCAGACAAGATCGAGAAGTACGCATCGTAGCGAGTCTTGGCGAGAGCCGACGCGCGCTGATATGCCGATTTTGCGCGCAGATTTTCAACGACCGCTCACGAGCCAGGACAGGATGGAAGCATTGGACCAGCCCAAACGTCGCGGCATACTTCTGGACAAGGTGATTCCATGGTAGAGCCGAATGAATCAGCGGAACTTTTGTCGCAATGGGAGAAGCTTGCCACGAAGTTGATGGAGAGACCATTCTCGACATCGATTTACAACTATGACGCAGAGATGGACTGCAGAGAGTACTTGGAGGTCCTAAGGCAAGACGGACAACTCAATGAGGCAGAGCTAGCGGATCTTGTGCTGATAGATTCGCAGTTCGTCGAGGCGACGGTAGAGGACCTCGTTAAGCCATTATCCCCGAATCATAACGCCGCCACTATCGCATGGTGGAAAGTTCGACGACCAAAATCCATGGACGAGGAACTCACTGAAGATCTGGTTACATTGGGCTACCTCCAGAGTCCCACCGGGACGGAGGTAGATTCAGCTCCATGACCATCACCTGCCTGGCACAGCCGCCGGGCAGGCAACAACGGAAGCGGATTGGCAATCGTCGATTGTTCAAGCTGCGACGGACATCCATTCGATCTAGGCAATACGATGTTCGCCGATTTGTCCTGGCCGGCTCGACATCAGCCTGGCCGAAGACGGAAGGCTACGTGCTGTCGCTCTTGTGTCGAGCAGTTCCTATCTCGGCCGAAGCCAATTCTCAAGAGGCAACTCGACGATCCGCGAGAACTCTCGCTCGTTGGCTGTCACAACGGTGCAGCCTAGGGTGAGTGAATGCGCTGCAATCAGGACGTCATTGTTACTGGTGGTCTGGCCGAGCCGCTCAAGCCGGAGACGCAATTCGCCGTAGACCGCGTCTGCCGGCGCCTCGAACGGAAGGACATGCAGAGCCGCCAACACCGTATCTACCTGGGCGGTCAGCCGGGGCGAGCCTCGACGCGCAATGCCGTATCGAAGTTCAGCTGCCACGATAACGCTCGTGCAAACCTCAGCCTGGCCCACTCTGCGAACGTGCTCGGTCACTGGGCCAGCAGGGTCGCGGACCAACGCCGATACGATGTTCGTATCCAGCAGGTAGCGCACTAAATTTCGACGGGTTCCATTGGCAGATCGTCAATCTCGCCGATCTCTTCATCGATCGGGTCGAGCCGAGCCAGGACATCCAGCAGCGACGACGCGGGGACGGGCTCGATGATGAGCCTGTTACCTTCCCGGCGAATAGTCACTTCGTCCGAGGCGAACTCCAACTCGGCGGGGATGCAAACAATCTGCTCTTTCCCTTTGCGCATGAGCTTCACGTTTCGTTCCAGCATCATTTTCGCCTCCTGTGGGCGGCGCAACATGAGCCGCGGCCGCCTAGACCGGTGAGGGGGACTTTCGCACCTGGCGGACCAGGCCGCGCTCCTCTTCCGTCAGCTCTTCCCAGGTCTTCAGGACCTCGGACTTGAGCGGGAAGATATGGACAGCGTCCCAGCCGCAGACGTCTTCGCAGAGGCGGCAGCCGGTGCACTTCTTCTCATCGACGGTGCTGACGCCGAAGAAGTCGTCCACGCGGTCCGTGTGCTGGAGCGAGAGGGCATCGAACGGGCAGATGTTGATGCAGAGTTCGCAGCCGGAGCCGATGCACTTCTCTTCGATGACGACGGCCTTGGGCCACTCGTTCTTCTTGAGGGAGCGGCAGACTTCGCCAAACGTGTCCAGGATCGCTTCCGGGGGGCAAACGATGCCACATGCGCCGCAATCGATGCAGAGCGTGGGGTCGATGACATGCAGCTGGTTCCGCTCGCCGGTGATAGCGTTCGTGGGGCAGCGCTTGGTGCATGCCGTGCAGCCGATGCAAGTCTCGATAATCTTGTAAGACAAGAGCCCATCCTCAGGTCAGGTTGCGGTACGGTAATTCTACAACAGGGCGGCTATCCATGTCGCCTTTCGCCTGGAGCTGCTCTTTGCTTTCGCCCGTCCGCCTCGGCCAGACCGAGATTACCTTTCGCCCGGTTGGAGCCGGCACCTGGCAGTGGGGAGATGGCCGAGTCTGGAAATTCGACCCCAAACGTGGCCCGAAGCAGGCAAAAGCCGCTTTTCACGCTTCGCTCGATGCCGGGGTCACCTTTTTCGATACTGCCGAGATCTACGGCGGCGGCATGTCCGAACGCATCCTCGGCGCGCTCATGGAACTCAGCGGGCGGCCCGCCTTCGTCGCCACGAAGTTCGCGCCCCTGCCCTACCGGCTCACCTCGACGACGATGACGCGCGCCCTCGACAACAGCCTCCGCCGCCTGCGCCTCGAATACGTCGACCTCTACCAGGTGCACTGGCCGTGGTCGCTGCTGCGCATCCCGGCGCTCATGGAGCGGCTTGCCGACGCCGTCGATGAGGGCAAAGTGCGCCACGTCGGCGTCTCGAACTTCTCCGCCAAGCAGATGGTCCAGGCGCACGGGTTGCTCGCCGATATGGGCGTCCCGCTCGTCTCGAACCAGGTGCAGTATTCGCTCCTTGCGCGCGATCCGGAGACGAACGGCATCCTCGAAACATGCCGGGGGCTTGGCATCACGATGATCGCCTACAGCCCGCTCGCCCAGGGTGCGCTCAGCGGCACGCACGGCCCCGACGCACCTCGTCCGGCAGGTGTCCGGCGCTTCAAGCACGCCTTTCGCCACCCCCTGAGTGTCCTGCCACTCGTCACCGAACTCGAATCGATCGGCCAGCGCTACGGCCGCACGCCGTCGCAGGTCGCCCTCAACTGGATCGCCCGGCAGGGAGACATCCTCCCCATCCCGGGCGCGCGCGACGCCCGCCACGCCACGGAGAACGCGGGCTCGGTCGATTTCGAAATCACGGGCGAAGAAGCGGACCGTCTCGCCACCGTCGCAACGCGCGTGAGCAACAACCGCTGAGCCTCTTTCGCACAATCCAAAATACTGGCTGCTGATTCACCTATTGAAGACGCAATGGGTACACTGAAGCAGCCAGGTTCGACCACGTGCAGCGTGCTGCGGACCCGGAATTGCAGACCGACGCCGCTCCGGGCCGAATTCACGGCGTGCGGCACCCCATGGAGGCGTAACTGTGACCAACGAAGAACCGCGGGCAACCCACCAGCTCCACGATCCGAAGGGTTCGGTCACCACGGACCGCCCCTGGATTTTCCGGACCTACTCCGGCCATTCCAGCCCGGCCGCCTCCAACGCGCTCTACCGTTCGAACCTGAAGACGGGCCAGACCGGCCTCTCGATCGCCTTCGACCTTCCCACCCAGACCGGTTACTCTTCGGATCACGACCTTGCCCGCCCGGAAGTTGGCAAGGTCGGCGTTCCGATTAACTCGCTGGACGATTTTCACGTCCTCTTCGACCAGATCCCGCTCGAACAGATGAACACCTCGATGACCATCAACGGCACCGCGATGTGGATGCTCGCGCTCTACGTCGCCCTTGGCCGGGAGCGGGGCGAGGACATGTCGAAGTTCCAGGGCACGACCCAGAACGACATCGTCAAGGAGTACCTCGCGCGCGGGACCTACATCTTCCCGCCCGAGGCGAGCTTCCGCCTGATCGCCGAGATGTACGAGTACTGCCTCGATGCGATTCCCCGCTGGAACGCCTCGAACATCTGCAGCTACCACCTCCAGGAAGCCGGCGCGACGCCCGCCCAGGAGCTCGCCTTCGCCCTCGCCAACGCGACCGGCATGCTCGACGTCATCAAGGAGCGCGGCAACGTCCCGCCCGAGCGCTTTGGCGAACTCGTCGGCCGCATCAGCTTTTTCGTGAACTCCGGCATCCGCTTCATCGAAGAGATGTGCAAGATGCGCGCCTTCACCGAACTCTGGGACGAGATCACGCAGGAGCGCTACGGTGTCACCGACCCGAAGCAGCGGCTCTTCCGCTACGGCGTCCAGGTCAACTCGCTCGGCCTGACCGAGCAGCAGCCGGAGAACAACGCCTGGCGCATCCTCATCGAGACGCTCGGCGTGACCCTGAGCCGCAACGCCCGCTGCCGCGCTCTGCAGCTCCCAGCCTGGAACGAGGCGCTCTCCCTGCCGCGCCCGTGGGACCAGCAGTGGGCCCTCCGACTCCAGCAGATCCTCGCCTATGAGACCGACCTCCTCGAATACCCGGACCTCTTCGATGGCTCGCCGGTCATCACCTCGAAGGTCGAGGACCTCAAGCGCCAGACGCGCGAGGAAATCGACCGCATCCGCGGCCTTGGCGGCATCCGCCCGGCGGTCGAATCCGGCTACCTGAAGTCCCAACTCGTGAAGTCGATGTCCGAGCGCATGAGCCGCATCAACACTGGCGAGCAGGTCATCGTAGGCGTCAACCGCTGGACCGAAGCGATCGATTCCCCGCTTGTGGGAGATACCTCGGGCGGCATCTTCACGGTCGATGCCGAGGAGGTGCGCCGCGCCGTCGCCGCCCTTGATACGACCCGCGCCACTCGCGACGCCGCCCGCGCCGAAGCTGCCCTCGTCGCCCTCGAAGCCGCCGCGCGCGATGGTTCGAACCTCATGGAGCCGTCGATCGAGTGCGCCCTCGCCCGCGTCACGACGGGCGAATGGTCCGACGTCCTCCGCAAAGTGTTCGGCGAATACCGTCCGCCCACCGGTGTCGAAGGTCAGAAGCTGCTCATCGACGGCGAGCGCGTAGATGCCGTCCGCAAGCGCGCCAGCGAGTTTCTGGAGCGAACCGGCCACCGCCCGCGCATCGTCGTCGGCAAGCCGGGCCTCGACGGTCACTCGAATGGCGCTGAGGTCATCGCCGTTGCGGCCCGCCACTGTGGCTTCGACGTCATCTACTCGGGCATCCGCCTGACGCCGCAGGAGATCGTGCAAACCGCGGTCGAAGAGGCGGTCGACATCATCGGCATATCGATTCTCAGCGGCTCGCATCTCGAACTCGCCGAGCAGGTGATGGCTTCGCTCAAGGCGGCCGGCGCCGAACGCCACATCCCCGTCATTTTCGGCGGCATCATCCCCAAGGGTGACCACGCAACGCTGGCCGCGATGGGCATCAAGCGCGTGTTCACCCCCTCGGACTTCGACCTCACGGAACTGATGAGCCACGTCCTCAATATCGTCGAAGAGAACGCTGCGGTGGCCGCCGGTTGAGCGTCGCCACGGCGCACCTTGCCGGTTTGATCGAAGGCGCATGCACGCTCGAGAAGTTCCCACTCGCCCGCCTCGTAAGCGTGTTCGAAGACCCGCGCCCGCAGGCGATCGAGTCCCGCGCGGCGGCCATCGAGATGCTCACGGCTGCCGGGTTCGGCCCAAAAGCGGCGGTCCTTGGCCTTACCGGCACGCCCGGCGCGGGAAAATCGACACTCCTCGGCGAGGTCGCACTTCGCCTGCTCGACCAGCGCAAGGATTCCGCCGTCGCCGTCCTCGCGATTGACCCCAGCAGCCAGCGCTCCGGCGGCGCCCTCCTCGGCGACCGAACCCGCGTCCACCTGCCAATCAACGAACGCCGCGTCTACTTTCGCAGCCAGGCCTCGGACCGCGAACTCGGCGGCCTCGGGCGCGCGACTTACCCGGTGGTCCGCCTCCTCGAGCGGCTGTTCGACTACGTCTTCGTCGAGACCGTCGGCATTGGCCAGAGCGAAATCGAAGTCGAACGGCTGGCGGACCGCGTCTACCTCGTGATGCAGCCGATGGCTGGCGACCAGGTGCAGTTCATGAAGGCCGGCATCATGGAGGTGCCGCACGTCTTCATCCTGAACAAGTACGACGCTGGCGAGTCGGCCCGCCGCAGCTACCATGCCCTCCGCGCGAGCATCGATTTCGCGCGCCCGGGAGAGCTTGAGCCGCCGCCGATCCTGCGCACCAGCGCGGTCACCGGCGAAGGCATCGATTCGCTGGTCGAGGACATCGTTACCCACGGCACGCGCGGCGCCGGGGCCCGGGCGCGCGAATCTTACTTCCTCGAAAAATGGGTTCGGGACGAATATGGGCGGTTCGGCGCGGGGCTGTTCGAGGAACAGGGCGGCGCGGAGGCGTTACTCGGCAACAACCGTGGCTTCGAAGCCGCACAGGCGGCCTACCAGCCCCCTCGCCGGTAGCGAACTTTCACGATTCGAAGCCGAATTTCCCTGCGTTTGCAGTTCGCGGCGATGAATTGGGCGTACAATTATGTGTGTGAATGACGTTCGGACAGTCAGACCCTCCCGTGGCTGGGCGGCGCGGATGGACCGCGTGCAGCAGGCGCTCGCGACTTCGGCCGTCGAGCTTTTTATCACGAAGGGCTATGCCGCCACCTCGGTCGATGATGTTGCTCAGCACGCGGGCGTCTCCCGGCGGACCTTCTTCCGCTATTTCGCCACGAAGGAGGATGCGCTGCTCCGGCCCATCCTCGCCGATATCGCGAATTTCGCATCGGTGCTCGAAAAGCGGCCAGTGACCGAAAGTGTCGCCGAATCGCTGCGCGCGATTGCCCTCGAAACCACCCGCCCGGACGACCCGCACCTGCCGGTGGTCATGCGCCTGTACCGTGCCATCCGCTACGCGCCGGAATTGCGCGGCGTCATCGGCGTCTTCCTCGACCACTATCGCGATGCGATCGCCGAATGGGCCGCGCCGCGACTGAATACGCATGTTGGCACGTTCCGCGTGCAGCTCTTCGCCGCCGCTGCCGTAGCCGCGCGCGAATCTTCCCTGAAAGTCTGGGTCGAAAGCGACGGCGCCAAGCCCCTGGACGAGCTGCTCGACGAGGCCTATCGCCGCCTGTTCGCCCCAGAATACTGGCAGGTCTACCCGCAGAACGCCTATCGCGAACGATCGGATTCAGAAGTAGCGGCAGGTTAGCGCCCGCATTTCTTAACTCGACGGCGTTCTTTTTTACACTGCCTACTGGCGAATAAGGCATGCGGCAATTGATACTCTCTGCGGTGGCGTCGGGAGTAGGTTGAAGCTGTGGCGGGGATTGGCGAGCAACTGCGCACGGGCCGGGAGGCGGCCGGGCTGACCGTGTCCGAAATAGCCCGGGAAACTGGCGTGCCTCCGCACTTCCTGGAGGCGCTCGAACGCGACCAGTTTTACGAGCTGCCGGACCCCGTATACGTCCGCGGCTTCATCCGCACCTACTCGCGGGCAATCGGCCTCGACGCGCTCGGGCTGATCGAGATGCTGCCTGACGAGCTGCGTTTCCCCGGGTCTACCGGAGCGATAATCCGCCAGCCGCCTGAGACACCACCGCAACATCGGCAGGCGCCCCCCGTCGCCGCCCCGCCGCCACCTGCCGCCCCGCCCAGTTTTTCAATGCCGCCGCCGCCGGCAAAGCCAGCAGCGGCAATCCCGCCCGCCGTTCCAGTCGCTCCTCCCGTTGTCGCGGCCGCGACGGTGCCGGTAATGAAACCGCACGAGGACGCCGCGGCGGTCGCACCCGCGCCACTCGTCGACATAATCATTGGCGAGACTCAGGCCGGGCAGGAGGCGTCCGGAGCTACGTCGCAGCCAGCCAGTGCCGCCCCAGCAGGAATCATTATCGATGGAGACGTGGATGATGGCGTGCTCGCGGCGATGCCCGAGACTGGCCGCAAGTCATGGTTCCAGTCGCGCTTTTCGCTGCCGCTGGTCGCCGGTGCCGTCGCGCTCGTCCTCGCGCTCACCTGGCTGACCTCGGTCATTCGTGGCGGCGGCGATGGCTCGCTCCCCGCCAGCGGAGGCCTCGAGACACAGACGCCCGGGACCGCCGGCGCAATCGGTGTGAGCGCGTCACCGGCTTCGACCCAGACAGCGCGTTCGACGGTCGCCCGGTCCACTTCGACCGCAATCGCCAGCCCCAGCCAGGCGCCCTCAGCGACCGCGACCGCGAGTCCCACGCCTTCGCCGACTGCGTCACCCACGCCCAGCCCGACGACGGCGCCTTCGCCGACTATCGCTCCAACGGCCACGCCCGAGCCAACAGTGGCACCCGAGCCGACGCCTGCGGTTCCGCCGCCACCCGCTGTTCCCGTGAACGCGTTCGCCTACTGCCAGAACCTCGGCGGCGACAATTACAACTGCGGGCCATTCCCGGTGCGCGTCATCTGTGCGCCCGGCGGCGGCCGTTTCTACGACCCGAACGGCATCGTCCCGCGCCCAATCCCGGCCGAATGGACCGGCTGGCGAGAAACCACCGTCTCGGGCCGCCTCGAAGGCATCCAAACAGCCTGCTGATCGAGTCGGTCACCAGTGCCCTTTGCATGCTCGCGGGCGGCCTAAAGCTTATGGCCGGTACGGCATCGCTGTCTGGCCAAGCTGACTGCGGAGAATCGGCTGTGCGTCTTCGACGAACTCACAGAGCAATTCACGCGTCTCGCGAGGGTCGATGATGTCCTGGCCGGTCACCTCTGCGGTTCGGAACGGCGAGGCGATCGCCTTGAGCATCGCTTCAATCTCCTGGCGGCGAGCGTCCGGGTCGTCGGCTGCGGCGATTTCGCGACGATAGGCGGCAGCAGCGCCGCCTTCGATGTGCATCGAACCCCAGTTCGCCGAGGGCCACGCGTATCGCCGGAACATCCCAGAGGGGCGGTGCTGGCACTGCCCGGCGACCCCGTAGAGCTGCCCGACGACCACCGTCGCCCAGGGCATCTGGCTGCTGACCGTGCCAATAACCAGCCGCGCGCCAGCCCGTTCGATGCCGTGCTTTTCGGCTTCGAGCCCGACCATAAAGCCCGGTTCGTCGGCGAAGGAGATGAGGGGCAGGTGGAAGGTGTCGCAGAGCTGGATGAGCCGCAGCGCCTTTTCGCCCGCTGCGATGTCGGTCGAACCGCCGAACATCATGTTGTTCGCCATCACCCCGACCGGGTAGCCGTTCATTCGCGCGAGCCCCGTGACCCGCGCTCGGCCATACATCGGCGCGATTTCGAAGAACGAGCCAGCATCGACGACGCGGTCGATGAGCTTGTGGGCGTCGTAGGCCCGTCGCCGATCGCGCGGGATAATCGAGAGGAGAGACTCCTCCCGCCGCCCGGGATCATCGCCCGACTCGACCCGCGGCGCGATCTCCCAAACGTTCGACGGCAGGTAGCTGAGGAAGCGCTTGATCATGCGGAAGGCGTCTTCTTCGTCGTTTGCGAGGTTATCGACGACGCCGCTGATGCGCGTGTGGATCTGCTCGCCGCCGAGGTCCTCCTTGGTGATGTCGTAGCCAAGGGCGGCCTTCACCACTGGTGGCCCGCCCGGGAAGAGCTGGCTCGTGCCCTTCACCATGAGGTTGAAATGGGCGAGGCAGGCGTGAATCGCGGGCAGCCCGGCGACCGAGCCCATCACCGCCGAAACCACGGGAACCGCGGTCAGGAGATGAACATCGGGAGCAGTGAAGGCGTTGCCATCGGGCAGGTAGGTGCGGCCCATCTCTTCGAAGGTGCGCACGCTGCCGCCCGCCGCATCGAGCAGCCGGACATAAGGAAGCCGCCATTCGAGCGCGCGGCGATTGGCGGCCAACTCCATGCCCATCGCGCCGTTGCTCGAACTGCCGCCGGAGCCGCC